>VGTH01000042.1 GCA_016874755.1 Deltaproteobacteria bacterium
ATCCGCTTCGACGCCGCCTTGTAGGGGCGACCGGCGGTCGCCCTGCTCTGCGAATCGCAGTGGAAAGGTCGAAGAAATGCCCAGCATCGGCGAATCAAACCGAACGATTTGCGCTGATGCCTTCGCTCCTCCAGAGTTCCACCTCGATCGACACAGTGTCATGGGTTTTCCCCGTCGCATGAATAATTCGGGCTAGCCGAGCCGCGTGGCCAAGCACGACTACGATCGCTATCGCACGCCTTACGGTCTCAACGTCTCACTTCGGGTACAATTCTTTCACGAATCCCTCTTTGATCAATTGCTCCAGCGGCGCCGGATCGTAGAACTTGCGCGCGTCGACTCCCTTGGCTTTGGGGTTGCGCTCCGCGATATCTTCCATCACAGCTTCCATTTCCGGCAGCGTCACTGTTGGAACGTTGCGAATGTAGCCGAGTACATAGCTCTTGAACGCGCTCATTAGCAATTTCGTATCGTTGTTGCGCGTGTACTTGCCGAGCACTTTGACCGTAAAGTCAGGATTGGCCTTGGCGTACTTGATTCCTTCCAGCGTTGCTTTGAGAAAACGATTGAGCGTCTGCGGCCGATTGCGAATGAACGTATCCGTCGTCACCAGCGCCGTGCCGGGGTAGCGAAACTTCACCTCGCTCAGGTTCATGAATTCCTTGTAGCCCAGCTCCTTCGCTCTCTCCAAAGTCGGCGACGAGATCAACCCGCCTTTGATCACGCCCTGCTGCATGAACAGCAAAATTTCCGGCACACCGCCGGTTTGGATCATCTTGATGTCCTTGTTGGGATCGAGACCGAGCTCAGCGACACCTTTGCGCAAGCCCAGGTCGGTGAGAGAACCGAAACGGCTCACGCCAAAAGTCTTGCCCTTCAAGTCCTGCGGCGACGCAATATCAGGCGTCGTCACCAAACTCATCGGGATCACATTGATCGTCGTCGCTATCGTCGTCGCGTCGGAACTGGACAAGCGCGACGAGGCCGCGGCAGCGCCGGAGCCTTGAACGATATGCGCGTCGCCCGAGAGCAAGGTCGTGATCGCCTGCGCGCCGGCGACGTAAATCACGTTTACGTCGAGGCCGTATTTCTTGAAAATACCTGCTTCGTACGGCACCCAGGTGGTCACCGACGTGGCGGCGATGGACGAGTAACAAACATTGAGTTTTTCCAGCTCGCCAACCTGGGCAGCATCGGCTCGTGCTGCCATGCCGAAGACGCCGAGAAGAACCCATATTAGAACGTTTCTGCCCAAAGCCATGCGCAAAATCTCCAGTCGATTCAACACGTCATCAATCCGAAATCACAAAAGCTGAGATCGACGTTAGAGAACCACCTAAGTTGTGTCAAGGCGCATTGTTAACCCCGAATCGCTGTGATATTCCCGTCCAGTCGAGAGTTATTCGTGGCAGCATGAGCGATCGAATCAAATCTTTGGGCGTCGTCGGCCTGGGCGTTATGGGCTTCGATATTGCCTTTCTGTACGCCAGTAGAGGCTACGAAACTCGTGCGTTCGACGCCTCAAAGGCGGCCATGGACACGATCGACGCACGGCGTGAGCAGACCGTCGAGCGCCTGCAAAAACGCCAGCGCCTTAGTGCTGCGGAAGCAGACAATGTCCGCAAGCTGCTCCTACCCGCCACGGAACTCGCTGCTTTAGCGCATACCGATTTGATCACCGAAGCGGTCTCAGAAAAGGCCAGCACAAAGTTGGCCGTCTATAAGAGCCTGCGCGATGCCGGCTTCAACGGTCTGCTGACCACCAACACCTCGTCGGTCACACGCGCGACGCTAACGAAAAATGGCGTGGTCAATCCAGCGAATTTCGCACTCACCCACTTCTTTAACCCGGTGCTCTACACGCAAATGGTCGAAGTCGTGACCGGCGACATGGGTGCTGACAATCGCGCAGCGATCCTGTCATTCCTGAAATCCCTCGATCGCGACCCTGTGGCGACTCAGGACATCTCAGGCTTTGTCTCCAACGGTATTCTGATGGTCTACGCTGTGATGGCGTGCCGCCTACTCGAATGCGGCGCCAAGATCGAACAAGTCGATCAAGCGGCCAAGGAACTAAAACTCTTGCCGCCTTTCGTCAGCTTCGACAGTTGGAAGCCGTCGATCGTCGAAGATGTGACGCGCATCATGCGCGAATTGCGCGGCGATGAATTTTTGCGCTCTTCAAAACTCTTGGCCCGCCTCGCTGAAAGCAATCCGCGCTTTTACTCCGGTCCCAACCCCAATCCCAAAATCTATGAGCTCACCGGAGCCGGGAATCGCTCCGTGACCGACGCGGAGGTAAAGTTAGCCTTGCAAACCTCCATGCTCGTCGCCGCCGCCCGCGTCGCCGAGCTGGGCGAAGCGCAGCCAGTCGTCGATCGAGTCGGCACAGAGGGCATTAAGATGCCCCAACCACCGCTCCGCGACATCGACTCGATGGGCATCGTCACGCTGCTCGACAATTTGGCCGAGGCCAATCGCCTGCTTGGCGTTGCGCCGTTGCCGGCGCCGGTTTCGCTAGTCGAGATGGCCCGAACAAGGGTGAAGTTCTATTCTCAAAGTTGAATGCCTATGCGCGCTTTCGACGTTCACGTTCATCCGAGCACCCGCGGCTTGGATCACCACGCCTGCGGCTATTTCCGCCGCGAGCTGAAAGACATCCCGCAAACCGCCGAAGCCTTTGCCCAGCTGTACGCGCAAAACGACGTGCAAGCGGTCTTGATCGGCTGGCACCCTTCGACGGTCCTCGAAGGCTCGCGCAACTCGAACGAGCATGTGCTCGACCTCGTTGCGCAGTTCCCGCAAACGTTTCGCGGTATTCTCGCCTCCCTCGATACTCACGCTGAGGATCTCACTGCCGTCGCCCGCTACGCCGAAGAGTTAGTGAAAAACCCAAACGTCAAAGGCTTCAAGTTCCATCCCCCTGACCAAGGTTTCTATCCCAGCGACAAACGTTTCTACGAAATCTGGGAAGTGATCGCCGCCGGCGGCAAGCCGGCGTTGTTCCACGTCGGCTTCACCGTCCTCGGCGCAAACACCGACGGTGGCAGCGGCATCGCGCTGGATTACGGCCGGCCGATCCATCTCGACACGCTGGCGCGCGATTTTCCCAAAATGAAAATCATCGCCGCCCACCCCGGCTGGCCGTGGGAGCAAGAGACCATCGGCGTCGTCACCCACAAAAAAAATCTCTACGTCGACACTTCCGGCTATCTGGCGGAACAACTGCCGGAAATTTTTCAGAAAGCCATCGGCGGCCGCTTGCAGGACAAAGCGTTGTTCGGCACTGACTTCCCGTACGTCGATTTGGAAAAAGCGCTGGCCAGCTTCGACAAGATGAACTTTAAGCAGCCGGTGAAAGACAAACTACTGTTTGGTAACGCGCTGGCGCTGTTTAACTTATAGCGCCTTGTCCATGATAATGCGCGCTGAAAAACTCGCAAGAATGCTTCGACAGGCTCAGCATGAACGGGATTCACTCAACAATTCAATTTCCAATCCGTTCACCCTGAGCTCCGTCGAAGGACTCCGTAGAATCTTTCAGGAGCATGCCGGTATACGAACTAAGCTAAGCGACGGGAAGAGGGCGACCAACCGGTCGCCCCTACAACCGGACCGCTCTGGGAAACCGAAGGAGCATTGAATGTCTGAAGCGAAAATCGCCTCGCAAGCCTACCTCGAAGTCGCTGCAGCCCATGGCGTCGAATATGTCTTCGGCCTTCCGGGCACCAGTGGCCAGGAGTTCATCGGCACCATCGCAGATCAGGAGAAAATCCGTTTCATCTTGGCGATGCACGAGACCTGCGTTGTTTCGATGGCCGACGGTCACGCGCGCGTGACCGGGCGCCCACAGCTCGCTCAAGTCAGCACGCTGCCCGGCTCGGCCAATTCCGTCGGTGCGCTCTACGATGCTTACCGCGACCGCTCGCCGGTCATCGTGACTTCGACCAACGTCGACACGCGCATCGACGGCCGCGACTCGCACACCGAAGGCAAGAGCCTGGTCGAGATGACCAAGCAGTTCACCAAGTGGAGCGCAGAAGTACACCGCGCCGATCGCATTCCCGAATATTTGAATCGCGCCTTCAAAGTCGCCTCGGCGGCACCCGCCGGCCCAGTTTATCTGGCGTTACCTAGTAACCTGCTAGGAGAACCAGTTAGCATCGCCAATCCCGACGCTGATCGCTCGCGCGTTTCGCCGCGCATCGGCGGCGATCCTGAAGCACTCAGCCAAGCAGCCCAACTTCTCGCCAATGCAAAGCGTCCGCTCATCGTTGCCGGTGGCAGTATCAGCAAAGCTGGTGCTGTCGACGAACTGATAAAATTCGCCGAGCTGGTCGCCGCGCCGGTTGTCATGGAACCGCGCTATTCCTTCTTGTCATTTCCGACCACGCACCCGCAGAGTTTCCAGATCGCCGAGCGCCAACCCTCCTTCGATCTGCCCGTATGGGGCGAGCCCGACGTGATCATTGCAATTGGCTGCCGTTTGATCCGCGAATATCGCTACATTCCGGAGCCTGTGATCAAGCCATCGACTAAAATCATTCACATCGAAGAAGATCCGTGGGAAATTGGCAAAGTTTTTCCAGTAGACATCGCTGTCATCGCCGACAGCAAGAGCGCGCTGCGCACGCTGCTCGACGCTTACCCGAAAGTCGCACCGCCGGTGGAAGTAAAGGCCGAGCGGCTCGAATGCATCAAGAAAGCCAAAGCCCAGGCGGACGCGGAGATCGAAAAGCGGGTCACCCAGGGTTGGGACGCCCAGCCGATCAACGCCGCGCGCTTGGCGCGCACAATGGACAAACTGTTTGAGAAAGATTTGTTGATCGTCAACGAAAGCCCGACCAGCAAAGATCTCTTGATGTCAAATTTTCAGTTCTCGCCGGGGCGAGATTATTTTTCCAATTCCTCGGGCGGCTATTTGGGCTGGGGCTTGGGCGCCGCCATCGGCGCCAAACTCGCCTCGCCCAAGCGCCGCGTCGTCGCCTGCCTGGGCGACGGCTGCACCATGTTTGGCCTGCAGGGATTGTGGACGCTGGCAAAGTATCGTCTTCCGCTGCTAGTGATCGTTTTTAACAACCGAGCGTATATGGCTGTGAAAAATCAATTCCGTGGTTCTGAAGAACGCATCCGCATCGCCGCCGACATGGGCGCCGAGATCACCGGGCCGGAGATCAATTTCGCGCGCATCGCCGAGACCTTTGGAATACACGGCGAGCGCGTCGAACACCCCGACGCCATCGAACCGGCGTTGAAACGCGCGTTGGAGCAAAACGGGCCTGCGTTGGTAGATGTAGTGATTAGCCAAAACACGCGGAAGGATTAAGATATCTCGCGCAGAGACGCTGAGATCGCAGAGATAAGAAATCTTTTTCCGAACTCTGCGTCCTTTGCGTCCTCTGCGCGAGAATATCTTCTCTCCTCTAGTTCACAAGGAGCAACAATGGCACAAGATGCAAAAGACGCCTTCGAGAAAACTTCCCTCGGCGCGCAGAACAAAGCCTACGATTTGATCGCCCAGCTCGATCCGGAATACTTTGAAAAACTCAAAGGCCTCTACGTCGACGGCACCTTCGGCCGCGAAGGGGCGCTGCCGCGCAAGACCAAGGAGCTGATCATGGTCGGCATCTGCTGTGCCTTGAACCGCCCGCGCGGCGTGAAGCTCCATAGCGAACGGGCACTGACGCTCGGAGCGAGCCCAAAAGAAGTTTTGGAAGCCGTTGAAGTCGCAGCGATACCGGGCGGCATGCCGGGATTGTGGCTGGGTGTGGAGACGTTGAACGAGATCATGAAAAGCAAAGGGCTAGAATTCAAGTAACGAGCTTTGAAGAGATGAGCGAAGCGAATAACGGTGCCTTGGCGGGTGTACGTGTCCTAGATTTGACCCGCGTCCTCGCCGGCCCCTATTGCACGCAGTTCTTGGGGGACCTCGGCGCCGAGGTCGTGAAAGTCGAGCAGCCTGGCGTCGGCGACGACACGCGCGGCTGGGGGCCGCCTTTCGCCGGCGGTGAGAGCGCATATTTTCTTTGCACCAATCGTAATAAGAAAAGCATCACCGTCGATCTCAAAGCTCCCGAGGGCATTGCGCTCATTCGCAAGCTCGCCGAGTACGCCGATGTGTTGATCGAAAATTTTCGCCCCGGCTCGATGGACCGCTTAGGGCTCGGCGAGAAAGACCTCCGTTTAGCAAATCCGAAATTAATCTATGCGTCGCTCTCCGGCTTCGGCGCTGACGGACCGATGGCGGATATTCCCGGCTACGACTTGATCGTGCAAGCCTGGGGCGGCCTGATGAGCATTACCGGCACGGAAGAAAGCGGCCCGCTCAAAGTCGGCGTTGCAATCATCGATCTGGTCGCCGGCTTGATGCTCGGCAAGTCCATCGTCGCGGCGCTGTACGCCCGCGAAAAAACCGGCGTCGGTCAAAAGCTCGACACGTCATTGCTAGAAGCCGAAGTCGCCGCGCTGATCAACGCGGGCAGCAACTATCTCGTCGGGGGCAAGATTCCCGGTCGCTGGGGCAACGCCCATCCGACGATCGTGCCGTATCAGAGTTTTCAAACTGCTAACAGTTTCTTAGTCCTTGGCGCCGCCAGCGAAAGCATCTGGAAGCGGCTCTGCCCCGCCCTCGGCCGGCCGGATCTCACCGACGATCCGCGCTTTGCGAAAAACGCCAATCGGGTGGAGAACCGAAAGGAGCTGATCGCGATCATTTCTGCGATCTTTCTAACCCGCAACACCGAAGACTGGATCACTGCGTTGACGAAGGCCGACGTGCCCTGCGCGCCGGTGCAGACCATCGATCAAGTTTTCGCCGCTCCGCAGGTACGGCATCGAAAAATGTTAGAGGAAGTCGATCATCCCACGGCTGGAAAAATTAAGCTGGCGGGAATTCCAGTAAAGTTCTCCGGCACGCCAGCGTCGGTGCGGCTGGCGCCGCCTCTGCTCGGACAACATAACAATGAGGTGTTATCATCGTGGTTGGGCATGAGCGAGAATGAAATCAACAAACTAAAAACCAAACAAGTCCTATGACGCTATCGCCTTTAGCTTCACGGTTGCACCGCAGAGTCCGGTCGCCTATCCCCCTTTGCGCCTCTGCGCCTTTGCGCGAGATATTCCGAATGCATCCGGAGCACTCATGATTACAGGCAAAACCTTTGAAGAGTTCCACGCCGGCGACAAATACACCACCGGCCGGCGCACGATTACCGAACACGACATCCTCACGTTCGTCAATTTGGTCGGCCTCACCGAGCCGTTGTTTCTCGACATGGAATTCATCCGCAGCGAAACCATCTATGGTGAACGCATTGCGCCTGGCAGCCTCACCTTCGGCATGGCCGAAGGCCTGACAGTGCAAACCGGCCTGATCCACCGCACCGGCATGGCCTTCGCCGGTTTGGACAAGATGCGCCTGTTCGGCCCGGTAAAAGTGAACGACACGATCCAGGTCGAAATCGAAGTACTTGATAGCAAGCCCGTCCCCAAGCGCGGCGGCGGCATCGTCCGCTACCGCCACTGGGTCAAAAACCAGCGCGGCGAAACGGTCATGGAATACGATGTGGCGCGGCTAATTCGGGGCAAAGAAAAACCGTAGAGGGTAAGGGGTGAGGGGTTTCGGATCCGGACCCCTTACCACTTACCCTTCACCCCTTACGATCGAAACAAGATCAGAACCGTAAGAACCGTGAGATTAAGAATATGAATCACGCAACGGCAAATTTCGGCGTCCTCCTCCCAACCCGCGAAGCGATCATGTCGGGTCGGGCCGATCCGTCGGGACTGTATCGGATCGCTGAGCGTGCCGAGGCATTGGGATTTCATTCCGTCTGGGTCGGCGACAGCCTGACGGCGCGGCCGCGCATTGACGCGCTGACGACGCTCGCCGCCGTCGGCGCGCGCACTTCGCGCGTGCGACTGGGCACGGCGATATTTCTCGCCGCGCTGCGTAATCCGATCATGCTGGCCTATCAATTGGCCAGTTTGGATTGGATGACCGGCGGGCGCGTCGATCTCGGCGTTGGCTACGGCCGGCCGAAAGAACCGGCGGCGGAGCATGAATTTCACATTCTCGGCTTGGACCCAAGCGCGCGCATGAAGATGAGCGAAGAGCTGGTGCAGATCATGCGCCAGCTCTGGCGCGAAACCGACGTCGCTTACGATGGCAAGTTCACGCGCTTCGAGCATGTGACCATCGAACCGAAACCCGTGCAGCCCGGCGGCGTGCCCATTTGGCTGGCGTCGAATAATGTCGAACCGGGCTTAAAGCGCGTCGGCCGTCTTGCCGACGCCTGGATCAACAACATCAAGGACCCTCAAACCTTCGGTGAGTGCTGGCAGAAAATTCAAAACTACGCCGCCGCCGCAGGCCGCGACCCAAACAAGATTCACCCAAGCATTTATTTTACCCTGGCCGCCGGCGGCCAAGAGGCAGTCGTGGAGGGCCAGCAATTTCTCGCCGAATACTACAAGCGCCCTTACGAAGCGGTGGCCAACGCCATGCTCTGCGTCACCGGTTCCTGGGACCAAGTCATCGACCGGACCGAGAAGTATATCGAAGAAGGCGCGCGCACCGTGGTGCTCCGCTTCGCCGCGCGCGACCAATTGCGCGCGCTGGAGGCATGCGCCGAAGCACTGAAGCGACGCAAACTCTTGGACTAGGAAATCAATCGGAGATCTTCAGAAGCACTTTCCCGAACTGCTTAGCCTGTTCGAGGTAACTCTGTGCTGCTGCCGCTTCCTTAAGCGGAAACACAGAATCGACGATCGGTTTGATCCGTTTGGCATTCAAGAAACTAATCAGGTGGCGAAACTCTTTTCGGCTTCCCAACGTCGAGCCGTAGATTCGTAGTTGCTTCGAACAAATCGCCTCGATGTCGTCGTTGGGCTGCGCTCCGGTGGTGGCGCCGCAGGTGACCAGGCGTCCGCCGATGGCGAGCGACGCCAAGCTCTTTTGCCACACCTCTCCGGCGACGGAATCGAACACGACGTCGGCACCGCGCCCGCCGGTCAGCTCGCGCACCGCGTCAACGATGTCTTCTTTGAAATGATGCACGCCGTGATCCGCGCCGAGGGCCTTGGCGCGCGCCAATTTTTCGTCGCTGCCAGAGGTCGCGATGACTCGCGCACCGAGCGCCTTCGCCGCTTGCATCGTCGCGCTCGCAACCCCACCGCCGATACCGATGATCAAGATGGTTTCTCCAGGCCGCAACTCCGCATTCGTCACAATCATGCGCCACAGCGTGATCCACACCAGCGGAAACGCCGCCGCTTGCTCAAACGAATAGTCGCGCGGCAGGGCAAAACAGTTCTGCGCCGGCAGCTTGACGTACTCCGCGTAGGTGCCTTCCAAGCGTTCGCCTAAAACCCGTAAACGAATGCATAGATAGTCGCGATCGGTGAGGCAAAATTCACACTGGCCGCAGCCCGTGGGCGGATAAAAACAAACCGCGTCGCCGACTTTGACGTTCGCGACCTTGGCGCCGACTTCGGCGATGATGCCGGCGCCGTCGGCGCCGAGAATATGCGGCATCGGCACGGCGATGCCGGTGGCGCCCATGCGGTTCCAAATATCGATGTGATTGAGTGACGCTGCCTTGAGACGGACGACGACTTCATTGGAGCTTTCTATCTTCGGCTCCGGAGCGTCCTCATAGAACAATTGATCGACGCCGCCGAAACCATGCATGCGAATCGCTTTCACAATCGTGTTCCTCGGTCAGAAATCGCTAACAATCGCCTGCGCGCAAGTCAAATCCGGGCGTTGGGATTCCTGTCCTTGCCGCGAAAAAAGGTTGACTCACAATGGCGCTCTATCTACACTGTTGAGATTGCGCTGGAGCCAGCTGCACGCGCGCTTTGGCCTCCGACGGGATTCAGATACCAAACACACCGAAAGAAAAAAGTCGATCGCATGAATCTAGACACCGAAGTAATGAGACCGGCGCCGGGTGGTAACGGTGATCACCCGCCGCGAAAAACCATTCAGCACCGCTCGCCGTGCTCCCTCGATTTCCCTCGCACCCTGCGCTTCCTGCTCTTCACGGTGGCAACGCTGGCAGTCGTGCCGTGGTACGGCGCCCGCTACGGCTACACAGCGCTTGACTGGATGCTGTTCGCTTTTTTCTACGTCGCCAGCTCGCTGGGCATCACCGTCGGCTATCACCGCTTGATCACGCACCGCAGTTTTCAGTGTCCGGACCCGGTCAAGAAACTTTTACTCATCGCCGGGGGATGGGCCATTCAAAACTCAGCGCTGCGTTGGACCGCCGATCATGCACGCCATCACGCGCGCATCGACACCGATGAAGATCCGTACGACGGCCGGCGTGGCTTCTGGTATAGCCACTGGGGTTGGTTCTTTCGCAAGGACCCGCATTACACGGAGCGTTATGCGCCGTGGCTGCACGGCGATCGAGTGGTTCATTGGCAGCAGCGCTGGTTTGGCGCGATCCAAACTTCAAGTTTCGCGCTGCCGCCCCTGATCGGATATTGCTTCGGGGGCGTCGAGCGCGCCGTCGCCTGTTTTCTGCTTGCCGGCGCGGCGCGAGTCTTTCTCGTGCTCAACATTACTTTTTGCATCAACTCGGTTTGCCATATCTGGGGGAGCCAGCCCTACAGCCAAACCAACACGAGCCGCAATAATTTCTTAGTGGCGCTGTTCACCTTTGGCGAGGGCTACCACAACTATCATCACAGCTATCCCAACGATTACCGCAACGGTTCGCGCTGGATGGACTTCGACCCTTCGAAGTGGCTGATTTTTACTTTGTCCAAGCTTGGCCTCGCGCACCATCTGATCCGTTTGCGCGCGCGCTAGGACAAGAACCGCATCAGCAGTTCTGCCGCGACGGCTTCAATCGTCCGCCGCGGCTTCCACCGCCTTTGCCGATTTGCGGCGATGGGCGTCGCGCGAGGGGACGGCCACGCGCAGCTCAACGAACTCGCTAGGCCGCAGAGGCGCAAAGCCGATTTGACACACCGCCAGGCCTTTCTTGATATCGCTGGTCGTCATGGTCGAGGGATCGCAGCGCACGTAAAAGGCTTCTTCCGGCTTAATGCCCTGCAAAGCGCGCTTGTGGCGCAGCTCACCGAGGAACTCGGCCACCGCCTGGCGCAGGCGGCTCCAGAGCGCCTGGCCGTTCGGCTCGGACATCGCCCACTGGGTGCCGTCGAGAATCGACGCTTCGATATACATGGCCAAGCGCCGCAGCGCGACGTATTTCCAGTGAGCGTCGGCACAGTGGGTGCGCGCTCCCCACAGCACGATTCCCTGCTTGACGCGGCGGAAGTCTTGGATGACGTTGATACCCTGTTGCGCCAATGCGGCACGCTCGGATTCGCTAAGCGTCGCCGTCACGCCGTCGATGCCGCGCACTTCGGCGCGCGTCCCTGCGGGCGCATGCCAGACCGCGCGCTCGCGATCGTTGCGCGCGTAAACGCCGGCGACGTGGCCGCTCGGCGGCACCGCCACAAGGCCGCCGTCCGTCTTCAGCTCGAGCCAAGGTCCGTAGATCGCGGCGTAACTGGTGTCGATGCCGCCAATGATCGGATCATCTTCGCCCAAATCCGCCGCGCCCGAAGGAGGATCGAGAAAAATCATGCGATCGTGCCGCGTCACGCATTGCGCCACCGCGGCCGCCAAAACGGTCTCGCGGGTCTTGAACGAAACCCGTGGGTGGACCAGATCGGGCAGCGCCAACATTGAGATATCCGAAATATCCATCAACGCCGCCAACCCGTGACGCTGCTCGGCTCTGACTTTGCGGTTGCCGATGAATTCCGCGGCTGGCACCGGTGACTTTCCCGTTGCGCCGACGCGCGCAACGTAAGCGAAGCGCCCGCCGTTGGCGAAGAAACCGCGCACCGCATGGGGCAGGAACCCCGTGTCGAGCGCGGTCTGCCGGCCATAGAGTGTTGCGAACTGTTCGACGCTGGTAACAAGTTGGGGCCGATAGGAGCCGCGCTCTGTGAGACCGACAAAAGCGGCGACCTCGCTCGAGGCGCCTTCGATCGGCGGCGGCGCTGAAGATAACTTGCTATGCGAGAGCTCAGACGCTTTGTTCATACTCGTTGCTTCGTGCTCGTTGTTCGTCGATGGTCTCTCAGGTGGGGTTGCGACGGCAAACTACGACCGCGTCTGATCGCGCCGCACTTTTTCGATTTCCTCTTCCATCGCCCAGCCAATCCACTCGACACTTTCGATCAACCTTTGGCGATCGTAGTTTTGGCTGCCGACGGCCGTGAGGTTGCGCTTGATCTCATTGCGAATCTCGCGGCGCGGGTCCCACATGGTGTGTGATGGGTTACGCGCGTTTTCATAATCGATCCACCCTTCGAGACTCTTCAAACCATCTTCGATCTCGGTGACGCCGCGCGTGTCGTTATTGAGCCGCGTCAAAGCCAAGCCGATAAAGATGCGCGCCAGATGCTCATCGCGGCTACCCGCCAGCGCTCTCTCCAGCGCCTGGCGCGCTTCGTCGTATTTGCCGGTGAGATATTGGCTGCGGCCGAGATAGCTCCAGACACTCTGACGAAAATTGTACGCCTCGTAAACGTACCCCGGCTTGTCCTCGGCAACTTTCTGGAAATATGGCAGAGCCTCGTCATATTTCTTGGCGAGAAAAGCCCGCCGGCCGGACGAGAACTGCGTGCCGGCGTCGAACGTCGCAGAGTCGCAGCCTGACCATACCCATGCCATAACCAACCCCAACAAAGGCCTCCACACACGCGCCATTGGTCAAATGATCCTTATTCGATGAGACGTTATCTTAAAAGTTTATATCGCGTGCCGTCGGGTATGTCATCTACCGGACGGGCCCTTCATTTGTCCAAAACTCCCTCGCGGTCCAATTTTTCGATAAAAGAATTATCCACCAGCGCACTCAGATTGACGCCCTTCGCTTTGGGATTCGACTCGGCGACGATTTCCAACGCAAGTTTCATCGCGTTGGCGTCGGCGTAGGGTTTGCGCAGCATGACTTCGCGATAGGTCTCATAGCCTTCCTCGACCACGGCGCGCTGTTTGTCGAGCGGCAGGCGCAGATATTTGGCGAGGATGCGCAGGTTTTCGTCTTTGTTGGCTTTGTTGCGATAGAACCGCATGCCTTCGGCGAAGGCCTCGACAAAGCGGGCGACCGTGCGCGAGTCTTCGCGCAGCGATTTCTCCGAGACCGCGACGACATTGCGCAGATAAGCCACGTCGAGCGGCGCCAAATCCACCAGCAAGCGATAGCCCTCCTTCGCTGCCATCGTCGTGTACGGCGGATCGAGAATCGCCGCCGGCACACGGTTGGCGAGCAGCGCTTCGAAGCGCGCCGTTTTGCCGCCGATGTTGAGCGGCACCACTTGATCTCTCGTCATGCCCAATTCTTTGAGCGTCAGTAGCAGACCTGTATACGGCAACCCAGAAAAGCCAGTGATCGCCACCGGCTTGCCCTTCAAATCCGCCGCCGACTTGATCGACGGATGAACCACCAGCGCGAGATTCAAGCCGCGCGTGACGCCCATCACCATTTTGGCAGGAAAACCGCCGAGCGCGCCGTGAATTATCTTATCCGGGGCGGTCAGATCGAACTGAATATCGCCGGCGATCAGCGCGTTGAGATCGTTGCTGCGGCTAAAGGTCACGATCTTGGTATCGAGCTCGCGCTTTTTGAAGAAGCCTTTTTCTTCGGCGATATAGGCCGGCAAGTACATCGCGCCGCGTACACCTTCGCCGATGATGATCGGCTTGGTCTGGGCGTGAACGTGCGAGAAAGCAACAGCAATCAAAATGATCCAAGCTATCTGAAACATGGCAGTCTCCGAATCTCGTTTGAACCTTCGCTATATCAAACTTTAACCACGTAAACACGACCAGACCCCCTCGATACAGAAATGCGGTCTCACTCGGCGGATCGCATGGGGTCAGCCAAACTAGACCTTGGTGCTTTGCAATTTCGTCCCAGTTCTTCCCGGCAAATACGCCGATTTAGCGCCGGCGCCACCGGCGACCGCCAACCAAATATCCGCCGGCCGATCCACCGCGCCCACATGGCGCGAGCCGTTGGCAAACCACTGCGGGCGCCGCCTCGACAATAATTCTAAATTCTCATCGGCGATCAGCTCCTGCGGCACGCGCGCCATCTCAAAAAGTGCCGCGCGCATCGTCGCCTTTGAATAACCTTCTCGCGCGAAAATCTCCGCATGCCCATTCTTTCCATCACGGCAAAACTGGCTGCATCGGAATCTGAGATTTGAAATTTGCGATCCCCAGCGCTAGCGAAGGGGTTGCCACAAGCTCCGCACCCGGCTCAAAATCTCGGTGGTGATCGCCGGGCTCAGGGGCTGCAGCTTCTCCTCGACGCTACGGCGAATCGTCGCTTCGCACTTCTGCCGCCCTTCGTCGAGCAGCGTTTGAAAGCGCGCTTCCCACAGCGCCGCTTTGATCACCGTGCCCGGCAAATGCAGTGTCTCGATGGTTTCGGCGATCGCCTCCTTGCCGACCCACCAGGCGCCTGCGGCGACGACGGCGCCGATCACTAGGCCAATCAAAAACCCCACCGGCCCGCTAGTGCCAAGCAGGGTCGAGACGATGGCGACGCCCAGGCTTTTGCCGATGCCACCGCTGACGGTGGCGATGGCAAGGGCGATGGAAGTACCGACGGACAGGCTCACGGCGCGCGTGAACTGCTCGGTGATGCCGGCCTCCGCGTGACCGGGGGCTTGAACTTTCAAGCCCGTCAACACCGCTTGGGGTTCACGAAAAACCGCGAACTCGGTGCCGATGATTTTGAGGGTTTCGCCGATGCGCTGCGACAATGCTTCCTGAAATGCCGGGAAGCGTGTGGCCGAAATGTAGCCATCGAGCTGGGGTAAGAAATCTTCCGACAGGCGTTGGATCTCCGCCTTCAGCTCGGCGACCTTGCCGCCCTGTTCGCGGAAACCGCGCAGTCTGGGGACAATCCGCTCGTCGTAGAGTTTCTCGACAACAAAAGTGGCAATATCCGCCGCTAGCGACTGCATACCGGAGCCAACTTCGGTTTCGATCAAAGCGCGCACCGGCGTTTCGATGACCGCGCCGTAGTAGGGGTCTAGGGCCAGACCGATACATCGTTGAAACTGCTGCGCCCGGCGCCACTGCCAGGCCGCCAGACAGGCGCGCGGCACGACGACGATCATCAGCACGGTAATCGCAAACAAGTGTATCCATGCCGCCGCTTTGTCGCCTTGGGGCGACATGAGCCGCGCCAGATCGATGTGTTCGGCCAATCCGAAGCCGAGCAGCTCGGACAACCCGAGGGCGGAGCCGAAAACGATTTTGACAAACAGCGCCACCGCCGATTGAGTGGTAATGAAAGTGCTCGTCCAAATCGCCGCGTAGCCTTGGAACAGGCCTTGAAAATACATGCCTGCTACCGCGCCAGGGCGAGAAACAGCGCCCCCAGGTGGAGTAGCATTTGCCAACGCGCGGAGATCAGCTCCGGCGCCACGGCAAACCAATTGACGCTGAACCGTCTGGCGATCTCGACGAGCTTAGCCTTTTCCTGAACACTGGCTGCGAAGCGGTGCAGGAAACCCCATAACCCAGGCAAAAAAAACGAAGCTAGCCAAGAAAGAGGTGTGCTGCGCGCCTGCGGTACTGGCGCCGCGCTCTTCGCTAGTTCGGGGTAGACAGCCGTTTCAGACTGCATGCCACGCGCGGGTTTTCGACTTCCGCGGAGCACAGCGATAATCGCGAGGGCCACATAGACAAAGAGATTCCATGCCACCAACAACAACACCGGATTGCGCACGACGTGGATTTTTTCCGACGGGCCGAGCAGATTGGTAAGAAAGCCGATAACCAACATGAGCAGGCACACCGGTACGATCCAGGGCGACGGCAGTCGTGAGCTTTGTTGAACGGCGCGATAGGCAGGCGAAAGATAGTCGAACAGGAACTGCGCCCGCGCCTTCACCCAGGCGATTCCCGGCGCTTCATTTTTTCCCGCGGCGAGCGCGTCAAGAACGATCTGATCGGAAAAAATATTCTTGTCGCATTCCTCAACGGAACGGATCAAAACAATTTTCGCCGCGTCCTCTTCGGTCAGCAGCATAGGACCACAACCGCAAACATCCACAATTTCTACACAGGCAACGCGAACATTACCAGCCTGCAACTGCTTACACGCCACCGAACTTGTCGGGGCAGGTCGCGACCTGCCCCGACAATGACCCTATTGCATGTCATCCTGAGCTCCAGCGAAGGATCTGCTTTTGATGCGAGCACGGTGCGGATTCTTCGGCTTCGCCTCATCAGAATGACAGAGACACGCAGCAGCGTAAAAACACGCAGGGGCGACCGGCCGGTCGCCCCCACAGGACGGGTAGAATAAAGCGGAAAACTCTTAGCGCTTGAGCGCGAGAAACAAATTGGTCTCGCCGCGTTTGACCAGGAAGAGCAGCGACCTACTGTTTTCATTTTTCTCGATGGCGGCTTTGTAATCCGCCATGCTGCGCACCGGCCGTTTGGCGATTTCGCTGATCACGTCGCCACGGCGCATACCGGCTTCTTCAGCGGCGCTGCCCGGCTCCACCGAGGTGATCACCACGCCCTCAGCGCGCGCCATGCCGAGTTGCTCGGCAAGCTCAGGCGTCGCCGGCTGCACGGTCAGACCAAGGCTGCTCTTCTCGACGCTGGCGACAACTTCTTTGTCTTTCAGCTCGCCGACAGTCAACGGCAAACTGACATCCTTGCCGCCGCGCGAGATCTTGACTTGCACGTTGCTGCCGGGTGCCACCCGCGCGACCTGCAAGGGCAAATCGCTGGAGTCTTTGATGACGCGCCCGTCAAACTGCAAAATCACATCGCCCGACTTAAGTCCGGCCCGTTCGGCCGGGCTGTCCTTGGCAACCTCCGCCACCAATGCTCCCTGGGCCTGTTTGAGGCCCATCGATTCGGCCAGGTCCGGCGTCATCTTCTGGATTGTCGCGCCGATGTAGCCGCGCACGACTTTACCGCTCGCCTGCAGTTGCGGCAGCAGCTCTTTCACGAGATTGCTGGGTATCGCGAAGCCGATGCCGATGTTGCCGCCCGACTGACTGAAGATCGCGGTGTTGATGCCGATCACTTCGCCGCGCAGGTTAAGCAGCGGGCCGCCGGAGTTGCCTGGGTTAATAGATGCGTCGGTCTGAATATAATCTTCGTAAGGTCCAGAACCGATGTGGCGCCCCTTAGCGCTAACGATGCCGGAGGTCACGGTGTGATCGAGGCCGAAGGGATTGCCGATCGCCATCACCCACTCGCCGACCTCCAAACGATCCGAATCGCCCAACGAAACCGCTGTCAGGTCCTGCGGCGCGTCGATTTTGATGACCGCGAGATCGGTTTTCGGATCTTTGCCGACAACCTTGCCCTCAAAGCTTCGGCCATCGGAAAGCTTCACGGTGATTTTATTGGCGCCGTCGATGACGTGGTTGTTGGTAACGATCGTGCCGTTGCGGTCGACGATGAAGCCAGAGCCCTGGCCTCTGCGCTGCTGCGGCGCCCGCGGCGCCTGACCGCCGAAAAAACGCTCGAAAAATTCGTTGGCCCTATCGTCGTCACCAAAGGGTGATCGTCCGCGACGCTGCGCTGTGTCGCGTACTTGCACCGTGGAAATATTCACCACCGCCGGCCCGGTCTTTTTCGCTAAACTGGCAAAATTGGGCAACGATTGGCTGACGCGACCCTCGTCAGTTGCCGCGCCTGCCTGAGCGAGATTGCCGCGGGAATAGGCATGCTGCGCCAATTCGCTGGCGCCAAAACCGACAACCGCCGCCAGCGCGCTGGCGGCAAAAAGAGTGCCGGCCCGGCGCGGAGCTTTGCTGTCATTTTTCCCTAACATCTGTGGTTGCCTCCCTTAACCAGCCCCATTGATAGCGCCGGTATTGAAAATTATTACGATCCCGCGGGACTAGCGGATTTACCGTCGGCCAAACGGTCGATCAGAACCGCGTGCCTAATTGGACGTAGATGGGGCAACGAAAGTTCCAGGCCACCCAAGCCATCCCAGAAAGGCGCGCCGCACACCCTTGCGATTGTATGTGTAAGCCCTAAACCGACAGAATAATCCGCTTTGTTAGTTAGGTTCCGTGGGCTCTTACCGGAGACAGCTGTTGAGCACAGCGCTCGGTAAAGTTAACATGCCGAGCGAAGCGAAGCATCTGCTCGTTCGCCTGGAATGACAGTCGTGGAGGTCCGCCGGGCCGCCCTACCGCAGCAAATCTTTCCAGCGCTCTTTGCACAAAACCGCCACGCGCAGCCGTTCCATGTTCTGGTCCATTTGCTTGGCGCCCTGTTTCACCGGGTGAGCGGCAAAGAACTCTTTGACCTCTGCTTCCAGTTCCGGCGCGACCAGGCCGATGATTCCCTCGCACATGCGCGGGATCGAGTTGTCGGGGTAGTGCTTCAACATTTCGCCCCAATGGCTCTTCATGAACGACCACGCCCGAGCGCGCGCTTCTTTGTTCAAAAGAATGCCGCGCATCAAATAGGGCGAGTTCTGCGTGCGCACCTCGCCATTGAGGGTCAGCCGCAGGGTGCGCTCAATCAAGTCCGCCGGGCGAAACGCGGCCAATGAAAACAAGTAGCGCGTCTCTTCCTGGGGCGTTTGGGCGTGCTTGAATTTGGCGTAGAATTTTTCATATTCCGCCGCGCCGCCGGTGTGGGCGACAATGCCGACCAAGGCGGGAATGACATTGCGGTCCACTGAGCTCGCATCGTTTTCGTATTGGGCAAACCGCTGGCGCGCCTGGGCCTGGCAACTCGGATCTTCCGCCAGGGTGCCGAGGGCGGTGATCAAGTCGCCGCGGAGCTGGCTTTGCAGCTCGGCCTCACCGGCGACTGGCGCCCAGCCGAGCCGCTCCACCGCCCCTGATAACAGCGGCCGTACGCGCCGGCGCAACGTTTCACACTGCGCATCGTCGAGAATCCGATTCAAGTGATGCAATGAACCGACCACGGTGGTCCAGACATTGAGATCGGTCTCATCACGCAGGAGATCGACTAGCTCAAGATAGCTGGCCAAAGACGTATAACCGGCCAACGTGGTGGCCCAGGTATCGTTAACCAGGCTGAACCGTTCCACGGGCGATAGCTGGCTCTGCAACTTTTCTTTCAGCGCCGTCATCAAGTCGTGATCGTAGCGCACGCGGTAATAACCGTGACCGCCGGCGTTGACGACCACCGACTCGGTGCCCTCGGGCAGCGTCATGCGGGTCTCTCGGTCGGTCAACAGTAACGTGCTATCCACCGGTCCATTGCCGGTGTTGGCACGGACAAAAATCGGCACATGCCATTTGCGCTCTAGCGTCGCGCTGTCGATTAGGTAACCAAAGATCTGCTGCGACAGCACAATGCCGTTGGGAATCTTGTTGACGGTAATCAGCGGATGGCCCGCCTGAAAAATCCAGGTGTCCATCAACGCCCGCACCGGCTGCTTGGTCGAGTCTTCTATGGCATCCCACAAATCGGTGGTCTCGGCGTTGGCATATTTGTGGCGCTGCAAGTAAAGCCGAATGCCGTCACGAAAACGCGCGGCGCCGAGATATTGCTCGAGCATGCGCAGCACCGAGGCCCCTTTTTCATAGGTCAGCACGTCGAACATGCCCGCGGCCTCTTCCGGTTTTTCGACGGGAAACTCGATGGGCCGGGTGCTCTTCAAGCCGTCGACCTGCATGGCCGCTGCGCGCGACACGGTAAAGCTATCCCAGCGGCGCCACTCGGGCTTCCAGGCGTCGACCGCGAGCATCTCCATGAAGGTGGCAAACGCTTCGTTCAGCCACAGGCCATTCCACCATTTCATCGTTACCAGATCGCCGAACCACATGTGCGCGTTCTCGTGCGCGACGACGTCGGCAACCCGCTCCAACTCCGCGCGCGTGGCTTTCTGCTCGTCGACCAGCAGCGCGGTTTCGCGAAACGTAATCGCGCCTAGATTTTCCATGGCGCCGGAGGCGAAATCGGGGATGGCGATCAAGTCCAACTTGTCGCCCGGATACGGAATATCGTAATAGCTGCTGAAGTGATCGAGCGAGGCTTTGCCAATATCGATGGCAAAGCGCGCTAAGCGCCCCTTGCCCGGCACCGCCCAGACGCGCAGCGGCGCGCCGCTCGCCGTCACCGGCTCGGTGGCTTCGAATTCCCCGACGATGAACGCGACCAGATAGGTCGACATTTTCATCGAGTCGGCGAACACAACTGCCTTTTTCGCGGTATCGGAGAGCGGCGTTTCGCGCACGACGCGCGCGTTGGAAATCGCCGTCAGGTGGCGGTCGACCACCAGCGTCACCTGGAACACCGCTTTGAACGCCGGCTCGTCCCAACAGGGAAAAGCGCGCCGCGCGTCGGTGGATTCGAACTGCGTCGATGCCAGCGGTTTGTCTTGCCCCTGGGCATCTTTGTAAGTGCTGCGGTAAAAGCCGTGCAGCTTGTCGTTCAGTATGCCTGAGAAGCGGAGGTGCAATTCCCAAATGCCGGTATCGAGCGTATCGGCGAAATCAAAGCGCGCCTGTTCGTTTTCGTTGTCAAACGATACAGCGGCATCATGATTCACACCCGAGACGTGCCTAATCGAGGCCGAGTGAATTTGCAACTCGGCGGCATTGACGACAATCTCGCGCACCGGATCGAGAACCTGCACCGCGATTTTCTCTTCGCCCTCAAAGGTCCAAGTTGTCAGGTCCGGCGTCAGGCGGATTTCGTAACGTTCCGGAACGACTTTTTGCGGCAAACGGTGCGCTTTGTGTTCGGCCATTCTCACTCCAATTGTGAATTATGAAAAAATCATAAAGAGACCGGCAGGAAAAACAATAGGGCCGCTAAGCCGAACGCTGGCCCGTCGCCGCGCCACCCAGCCCGGCAACTTTCAGGCGCCACGGCTTGATCAACAACGCCGTCAGCAGCACCGATGCCGACAACGTTGCCATCAACACCCACAGCACCGAGCTGTAGCTTTGCATCCGGTCGTAAACATAGCCGGCCAGCGTCGGCCCGAGCGCGCTGCCCCACATGTAGAAAAAAGTCATGTTGCCGCGAATCGTCGCGAAATATTTGCGCCCGAAAAAATCGCCGCTGGTGGCCCAGGTGACAGGGAACGCCGCGTCGAGCGTCGAGTAGAGAATAGCGAAGAGCCAAAGATAAAACTCCGCCTCACTCCATTGTAGGACCAGCAGCCCCGCGATGGGCAGGAGAATCCACAACGAAAGCAGCCGCGGTTTGTTCATCCGGTCGGCGACCCAAGCTAAGAAAAAATGAAAGCCCAAATTGAGCAGCGCAAAGGTGCTGAGCAAAAGTGCCGCGCGCTCCTGGCTCATGCCCTTCCAGACCATGAGTGGAATGAAGTGCACCATCATCGTGCTCTGAGTCGCCACCCGCGCCGTCATGGAAAACGCCAGCGCCCAAAACGCCAAGGTCTTCATCGCCTGTTTGGCCGTCACATCGGTGGCCGCCGGTTCGCTCGCGGTGGCTTTCTTTTGATTGTCCTCCGCTGGAGCCGGCAGGTCGCCATCGGGCCGCAGGCCGACACTTTCCGGCGAGCGCTGGATGCGCAGGCTCAGCGGCACACAGATAATCAAGAACAAACAACCCGCCGCAAAGGCGCCCCAACGCCAACCCCAACTGGTAACCAACATCGACAACAGCGGCGTGATCGCCGTGCCGCCGATCGTCACCGCCGACCCGACCACCGTCATCGCCCGCGCCCGCTGGCGGATGAACCAGTTGTTAGCCACGACCATCGGCGTTTGGATAAATCCCGCCGAGTAAGCCAGCGAAATCAGTCCCAAATAGGTAACGAGAAATCCGCCGTAGCTATCGATCCAAGACAAAACGATGTAGCCGATGCCGGCCAACAATGCCGCCGCCACCATCAATGGCTTGGGGCCGAAGCGGTCGACGAAATAACCGATCACCGGCGCCTCGATGGCGCCCTCGGCGCGCGCCAGAGAAAACGCCAGCGAAGTCTGGGCGCGGTTCAAACCCAGATCTTGGCTCACCGGCAGGAAAAACACCGTGAAGCCATAGCCGTGCAAGCCGCCGCCGAGAATACGCATGGCTGACACGATGCCGACCATGCGCCAACCGTAATATAAGTTGGAAAAGAAGCTGGAAATTTTTTTCAGGGGCATGAAATAGTGCGAGATCGGTGCCCGCAATGGGCCGTGGGTCAGGTAAGATGACTATAGGGAGGCACGATTCGCGCTGTCAAGCTAGAGCGCAAACTAACGCGCACTTGTTGACCAGCAACGAAGCGCCCTTCATAATCGCCGAGATGTTATTTCTCGTTCGAGCGCGCAAGAAAGGAATGCCTGCGTGAAGCACTTCCCGATTATTGTGATCCTAGCCACGTTAACGACCGTTGGTTGCGGGCAAATTTTTCGTTCCTCACAATACCCTGCGCCCGCCTGCGGCAAGCAGCATCCGCTGCAACTGGTGGCCGTGAGATTTTTTCCCGACCCACTGCCGGAGGCGCGGCGCGTTGACCAATGGCGCGCCACGATCCGCTCCGACGCCACCGAGACCTGCCGCACTCAGCTCATGGTCACGGAAAGGGACAAAAGCGAAAACATCAGCATCGAGTACACGGTTTATATCAACCCGGGCAGCAATGAGGTTTTTATGAACGGCATGGACAAGTATCGCGTGAGCGGCACCGATTTGTGCTTTCAAGTCCTGGCCCTTCGTGACGGTGCCAAAGCGCCTCTCGAAACCAAAGAGAATCACTGCGCGAAAACCATCGACAAAGCCCTCTGGTCGATGCGCTAGCAACGAATTCCCCGGCCTATCTTTCTTTCCCATCATACTTGTAGGGCGACCGGTTGGTCGCCCTTATTTGCCCCATTGACAGCAGCGCCAGCGACGGATTACCGTCCGGCATCTCAACTTAGGAGGTCTGTCATGGCCGAATCGCTGCAAAGCTTCAAAAGCTACGTCGGTAAAAGTGAAACTGCCACCGACGTCGTCACCGCGTCGGCGATGGTGAAATTCGCCGCGACATTGGGACTCGATAATCCGCCGCTGGAAAAAGGCGCACCGATACCGCCCGGTTGGTACGGCGGCTTTTCCCCCGCCTCGCATCGACCCGACAAGATGCGCACCGACGGCCAGGCCTCGGGCGGTGGTATCGCGCCGCCGATTCCGTTGCCGCGCCGGCGCATTGGCGGCACCCGGGTCAGCTTTAAAGAACCGCTGTGCATCGGCGACGAGATCACCCGCAAGACCGAGATCGCCGACGTGCAAATCGACGAAGGTCCCGGCGGCGCTGCCGTCACTGTGATCGAAAGAAATAGTCTGTCGACTTCCCGCGGCCTGTGCGTCGTCGAAGAACGCGACATGGTCATGCTTAGCGAAGAGCGCGCTGACGCCGCGCCGAAAACCACACCGGCGATCCCGAGCAGCGCCAAATGGCAGCAGACGGTCGAACCGAATTCGCCGCTCTTGTTCCGCTTCTCGGCGATCCGCTTCAACAGCCATCGGATTCACTACGATCGCGACTACGTGACCAAAGTAGAAAAACTGCCGGGCCTGGTAGTGCAAAGCTCGCTGATCTCGCAGCTACTGATCGAAATGTGCCGCCGCGAGCTGCCGGGCAAGCGCATGACCAATTTTGATTTTCAAAATCTGCGCTCGGTCTACGACAGCGACGGCAAGTTCACACTCGCCGGCGCGCCGTCCGCCGACGGCCGCGAAGCAACGCTCTGGGCGCTGGATGCGAAAGGCAATCTGGCCATGTTAGCGACGGCAAAATTCGCGGGGTAACAAGATTCATTCCACCACGAAGCACACGAAGGACACGGAGTTCGGAAATTTTGATTTTCTTCTCTTACCTTGGTGATCTTCGTGTCCTCCTTCGTGGTGAAAATTTCCTCTCCGAGTTTTGCGTCTTTTGCGCCCTTCGACTTCGCTCAGGACATGCTTTTTGGGTGTTTCGTGGTTGTTTCCTCAGTGTCCTCCGTACCTCTGCGGTGAATCTTATCTAAGCCCAATACGTCGTCCGGTCGGTCGGGATATGCTGCAGCACCTCGCCGGGCACGAAATCTTCCAATTTGACCCGCGCCATCGCTTCGTCGGGACACTTCGACACCGGCGAGAATGGCCGGTCCAGCGGCCGGGTTGCGTCGACGATCATGCAGGAGGTTTTGATTTCGTCCTGCAGCGACGGGTCGAGCATGTTGCCGCGAAACAGCGGCTGCATGATCGACACCTGCAAGTGGGGCTGGACCCTGGTCGCGAGCGCCCACAGGACGTCGGTGGGGTTGAAAACGTCGATATCATCGTCGAAGACAAAGACGTTCTTGGCGTGATCGAAGGTCAGCGCCGCTGCGGCGGCACGGCCGGGGTCGCCCTCGGACATTTTTTTCATCGCGATAAAAATATTGTAGTTGGCGGCGCGGCCGAGTTTACACACCGCCGTGACGCCCGGCACCGCCTCGCGGCAGCGCCTCAAGTAGGCGCCTTCGCGCGGCAGGTCCATCCAGGGCTTGTCGCCTTCCGGCGTGATCACCGATTGATACATCGCCCCGTGGCGGTAGTTGATCGCGCGGACTTCGTATTCGACGCAGCGGATAAAGCGCTGCGGCCCCAAGTAGCCGGGCGCTTCGCCGAAAGGACCTTCGACCACGCGCTTGCCCGCAATCAGCGCGCCTTCGATGACGATCTCGGCATCGGCGGGGATCAAAAGATCATCGCCCCAGGTCTCCGACGCCACCAGCCGCAACGGTTCCTGCATGTAGCCGCCGATGATGTCGAACTCGCTCACTTCGAACGGCCCGGTGTAGCAGGCGCCGATGTGATAGGCCGGATGGTGCCCCATCACCGTCGCCACCGGACATTCCAGGTTTTGCTTTTCGTAGTCGAGATACATGCGCCAGAGATGGCGCGGCGAGGCGTAGAGGGCGGTGCGATTTTTCGCTTTGATCTCCATGCGGTGGTACGAACAGTTATAGATGCCGCTCTTGCGGTCCTTGGTGATCGTCGACAGCGTGCTGTACGGTCCGCCGTCCATCTCGTAGTGGCGCATGAACGGCAGCTGAAACAGATCGACGTCGTTACCACGTTTTATGTTCTGTTTCACCGGCGCATCCTTGCGGTCAACGATGATCGGCGGAATCGGCTGCGCCTCGCGCGCTAAGCAAGCCTCGGCCATCTCCGCGCGGTTCATTTCGCGCGGGAAATTGAGCGCGATCTGGGTCTTGCGCTGTGAGATCTCGCAATTGAGCACCAGCTTAAACTCGCTCGGCCGGCCATGCAGATTGAGCGGCCTGTCGAAAATAGCAATCGGAAACTTTTTCTGCGCGCCGAGATGTTTGATGATCGCCGTGGCATCGTAATGCGCCGGGTCGATCGGTTTCGTAATGTGAACCACCTCGTTGGGGATTTCTTTGCGGCAATCTTCGAGAAACGTGCTCAAACTCTTCGCCATCGTGCACCTCTAAACTCACCGCGAAGGCACGAAGAACACGAAGTTCGGAAAAAAAAGACAGTAATAATTTTCTTTTCCTCCCTTCGCGCTCTTCGTGTCTTCGTGGTGAAAGATTTTTTTAACGCGCTTCGCTCAACAGCCGCCCGTAACCGGGAATCGGCTCTTTCACGCCCATCAAGCGCAGCGCTTCCCAGGTCCACGCCTGCGTGTTGGTCACCACTGGTTTGCCGCTGTCTTTCTCGATGCGCTCAATGACCGAAACCGTGCGCCATTTGTTGCACGGCATGTAGACGCCGTCGACGTCGGGATGTTTCTTCAACAACTCCATCGACAGCTCGTAGCCGGTCTCCGGCGCCAGCTGCCAAATAATGTTGGTGTTGGGGCAGCCCAGGCCGCGAAACGCCACCACTTCGATGCCGTCGTGCTTGAGAAATTTCACTAGGCGCTCGCCCTGATCCTCCGGAAACGGCGAGGCCATGACGACGCGTCTGAGCCCGACTTTCTGACAGGCACGCGTCACCGCGGTGAGCACCGTCGACGACGGCACTTGGGTGATGCCGCTGACTAGCTTGAGAATATCTTTGTCCGACCCAGGGCCTTTGTACGATAGAAACAGCTCGCCCGTGATCATCAAAAAATCCAGCGGCAGCTTGGCCAGCTCGCGCACGTGGTCGAGAAACTTCATCTCCGCGCGCGCGAACTCATCGTCGGTGAATTTGGTAACGGTTAGCTGCCGGCCTTCGATGCGAATATCTTTCGGCAATATTTTGTAAACATCGGTCAGCGTTTCGTCGTTGGTGTTGGGTGAAATTAAACCGATCAGTTTCATGAAAACCTCCCCCTCCGTTCGTCCACCATAGAGCAACGCGCTGGCGTGAATCAAGGAAACCCCAAAACTCGAAGCGCCGAACGCGAAATAGATTCCGATCTATCTTGACTCGCAGGAAGGTTTTCCATAAATTCGCCGAGCTTTCCCCCAAGAGGAGCAGACTATGACCAAGCGCGGCATGATAATGATGATCGCAGTGTTCGGCTTGATGGCGCTGGTCGCCCGCCGGGCCGCCGCACAGGAGAATGTTTATCGCGGCAAAACTCTGCGCATCATCGTCGGCACCTCGGCCGGCGGCGGCTTCGACACCTACACGCGCACGCTGGCGCGCCATTTCGGCAGGCATGTGCCTGGGCAGCCGGCGATTGTCGTCGAGAACATGCCCGGCGCCGGCCATCTGATCGGCGCCAACCACATGTACAAAGTGGCCAAACCCGACGGGCTTACCATCGGCCATTTTCACGGCGGCTGGTTCCTCTATCAACTATTCAAGCGGCCCGGCATCGAGTTCGATGCGACCCAATACGAATTCATCGGCTCGCCGATCCGAGAAAGCCGCGCCTGCGCTTTTACCAAAGCCAGCGGCATTACCAGCGTCGAAAGGTGGCTAGCATCGAAGACGCCGGTGAAAATCGGCGGCATCGGCGGCGGCGCACCCGATGACATAGCGCGCATGTTGGCCGCGACAACCGCGCTGCCAATTCAACTGGTCGCCGGCTACAAAGGCACGGCGGAAATTCGCTTGGCAGCGGAAGCAGGAGAGCTAGCCGGCGGCTGCTGGACCTGGGACTCGATCCGCTCGACCTGGAGCAAAGCGATTCAATCGGGCGAAGCGATCGTTGTCCTGCAAGCCGTTGCGAAACCCCACCCCGAGCTGCCCAACGTGCCGTTGGCGACCAGCCTCGCGAAAAATGACGAAGCGCGCCAACTGATTCAGGCCGGCATTCAGGAGCCGGCGGAATATTATCGGCCCTTCGTCGCGCCGCCGCGCACGCCCAAGCATGTGGTCGAGACTCTGCGCCGCGCCTTTGATAACACGATGAAAGATCCCGAGTTTTTGGCCGACGCGCAGAAAGCCAAGCTTGACATCGAGCCACTTACCGGCAAGGAGATGGAAGCCATGGTCGCCCGACTGTTCAAGTTGAGCCCGGCCATGGCGAGTAAGCTCAACGATGTTTTGAACCCAAAATTATAGTAACGTGATTGAGCAACGTCTAAGGAGCTGAGGAGGAACCTAACCTGTGAGAAACAAAGTGTGCGCATTGCTTTTGTCGGCGTTTTGCTTCGCTGCGACGCAAGCGGCCTACGCCCAAGCCAATTTCTACGAAGGCAAAACCATCCGTTTTGTCGTCGGCTTCACCGCCGGCGGCGGCTATGACCTTTACACCCGCACCCTCGGCCGCCATATCGGCAAGCATATCCCCGGCAACCCGACGATTATCGTCGAAAACATGCCGGGCGCCGGCAGCATGATCTCAGCCAACTACACGTTCAAAGCCGCCAAGCCTGACGGCTTGACCGTCGGCCATTTTATTGGCGGCCTGTTCCTGCAGCAGATCCTTGGCAAGCCTGGCATCGAGTTCGACGCCAGCCGTTTCGAGTACATGGGCGTGCCCGGGCAAGACAACTTCATCATCGGCGTGCACAAATCCATCGGCATCACCGACGCAGAGAAATGGCTGGCGTCCAAACAGGTAGTCAAGTTTGGCGGCGTCGCCAGCGGCTCGGGCAGCGACGACGTGCCGAACATTCTCAAAGCCACCATCGGTTTGCCGCTCCAGCTCGTCTCCGGCTACAAAGGCACCGCCGACGTGCGCCTGGCTTTTAACAGCGGCGAGGTCGCCGGCCTGAGCAACTCCTGGGAATCGACCAAGTCGACCTGGCGCAAGGAACTGGATAGCGGCGAGCTGGTGCCGCTGCTGCAAGCGACCATCAAGCCACACCCGGAATTGACCAAGCTGCCCATGGCGCTTAGTTTCGCCAAAACCGACGAAGCCAAAAAACTGATCACCACAGTTGCCCGCGTGCACGGCCCGAGCGTACGGCCCTACGCCCTGCCGCCGCGCACACCGAAAGATCGCGTCGCGATCCTACGCAAGGCGTTCATGGACACGATGAAAGATCCGGATTTCTTGGCTGAGGCGAAGAAAGCCAATCTCGATATCAATCCCGAAGATGGCGCGACGTTGGAAAACAACGTGAAAGAAATCCTCAAGCTTGAGCCGTCACTGGTGGCCAAGCTAAAAGAAGTATTAAAGTGATGGTCTTCCCGCGGACCTGCCAATGGCCGCGGCTTTGGAGGGCACTTTGATGAACGCTCGGCTGCTAGTCTTGGTTGCGATCCTGCTCGGCGTCGCGCCCGCCGCGGTCCATGCCCAGGCGCCGTTCTACGCCGGAAAAAACATCCGCATCATCGTCGGGCTCTCCGCCGGTGGCGGCTACGATCTCTACACGCGCACCATCGCCCGCCACATGGGCAAACATATTCCCGGCAACCCGAGCCTGACGGTCGAGAATATGACCGGCGCCGGCAGTCTGATCGCAACGAACCACCTCTACAAAGTTGCCCGCCCTGACGGGCTCACGATGGGCAACTTCCTGGGAGGTTTGTTTCTCCAACAGTTGCTGCGCAGATCCGGCATCGAGTTCGATTCGCAGCAGTTCGAGCATATCGGCGTGCCGGGGCAAGACAACTTCATGGTTGGCGTGGCCAAGTCCACCGGTATCACCGATGTCGAGAAATGGGTCGCTTCCAAGCAGGTGCTGAAATTCGGCGGCACCGCCGTCGGTGCCGGCTCCGATGACTTAGCGCTGATGTTGAGACATGCGCTCGGCCTGCCGCTGCAGCTCGTGAACGGCTACAAAGGCACGGCGGACATCCGCTTGGCATTCAACAGCGGCGAACTCACGGGTCTGGTCAACTCCTGGGAATCGACCAAATCTACCTGGCGCAGGGAATTTGACAGCGGTGAGAAGAGACTTATCCTCCAGGTCACGTTGACGCCCCATCCCGAGCTTGGCAAAACGCCAATGGCGTTGAACATGGTGAAATCTGACGAAGACAAAAAACTCTTGTCGGTGGTGATTCGCGCCCATGGCGCTACGGTGCGGCCCTACGTACTGCCTCCTAAAACGCCCAAGGACCGCGTGCAGATTCTGCGCAAGGCGTTCACGGACACCATGAGAGACGCCGACTTTCTTGCCGATGCGAAAAGGGCCAACTTAGACGTCAATCCGACGGACGGCGCAGAGCTGGAGCAAAACGTCAGAGAGATTTCCAAGCTTGAGCCCGCGTTGGTGGCGAAGCTGAAGGACATTCTTAAATAGTCATGAAGCAGAAGACAGAGGCGCAAGTATGGGGTTGATCCATCCAATCGGCTTGCTCGTTTTGGCGCTGGGGTTGTTTGTCAAGTTCGTTCAGGCCGCTGAGCCGGCAAACTTTTACCAGGGGAAAACTGTCCGCATCGTCGTCGGCCTCGCCGCCGGCGGCGGCTACGATCTCTATGCGCGCACCCTGGCGCGCCATCTCGGCAAACATATTCCCGGCAACCCTGCCGTAGTCGTCGAGAACATGACCGGTGCCGGCTCGATCATCGCCGCGAACCATCTCTACAAGATCGCCAAGCCGGACGGCCTCACCATCGGCCATTACCTGGGCGGCATCGCCCTACAGCAGTTGCTCGGTAAATCGGGCATCGAATTCGACGCGCTGAAATTTCGCTACATCGGCGTGCCAGCGCAAGATAGTTTTATCATCGGCGTGCATAAATCCACCGGCATCACCGACGTGAATAACTGGATTGCCTCCAAGCAAATGGTCAAGTTCGGCGGCATCGGCCCCGGCGCCGGCAGCGACGACATCCCCAAGATACTCGCCGCCACGATCAATCTGCCGGCGCAAGTCGTCGCCGGCTACAAAGGCACCGCGGAAACCCGCTTGGCCTTTAACAACGGCGAGGTTCAGGCCACCAGCAACGCATGGGAGTCGACCAAATCGACCTGGCGCAACGAACTGGAATCGGGATTGATCAAGATCGTGCTCCAAGCGACGCTCAAGTCTCATCCCGAGTTGAAACAAATTCCAGTCGCCTACGACCTGGCAAAAACCGAAGAGGCTAAACAACTTCTAGCCACGGTGTTGCGCGCCAATAGTCCCACGGTACGACCATTCATGGCGCCGCCAGGAACGCCCGACGCTCGCGTGCAAATCCTACGCAAAGCTTTCATGGATACTTGGAAAGACCCGGAGCTCGTCGCCGAAGCAAAGAAGGCAAACTTGGACATCAACCCCGACGATGGTGCCGGCCTAGAAAACAACATCAAAGAAATGTTCAAGCTTGACAAAACGCAGATCGCCAAGCTGAAAGAGATCCTCAAGTAAGTTTTCGGTCACGAAAAAGCCCATCTCGACACGAAGCTGACGAACGACATGAACTACGGAGAGCCTCTTCTCCGCTCTAACCTTCGTGGCCTTCGTGGTGATCAGCTCCCGTCTGAACTTTTTGTTCTTTGCGCTTTGCGCGAGGTAATCCGAAGTCTGAACTGCTTCCTCTGCACGATCTGCTTGGCTTGGCAGCGATTTTTTAATAAGCAATACTCTGGAGGAAAATCATGGCCGACTATTTTGTCATCGACGCCGACTCACACGTCGAAGAACCCGAAGAAGCTTGGGATTATCTACAACCAAAATACAAAGAGCGCCGTCCGTTCCCGATCCAGGTGCCCAACCGGCCGGTCCTGGCCAACTTGAACGCCTTCTGGTGGATCGATGGAGTCGTCCATCCGAAGATCTCCGGCAACAACCACACGGTCTTTGGCACGCCGCCGGTTTCCTATCACGCCACCCACAAGAAATTTTCCATCGGCAGCCAGACCCTGCTCGACGCCAGCGCCAGGCTAAAAGACATGGACGCCGCCGGCGTCGACATTCAAGTGAATTTTCCCACGGTGTTTCTCGAAGAGCTGAGCGAAGACATCGAATTCGAAGCCGACCTGATGCGCAGCTATAACAGCTGGATTCATAACGCCTGCAAGACCGATCCGAAGCGGTTGAAATGGGGCGCGATCATGCCGCTGCGCAACGTGCCGGCCGCCGTGGAAGAACTGCGGCGTTGCCGCGACCTGGGTGCGGTGACTGCGACCATCTACGGCACAGTGGGCGAGAAAATGCTCGACCTGCCGGAGTTCAATCCATTTTTCGCCGAAGCAGAAAAGCTAAATTTCCCCGTCAGCGCCCACACCGGCTGGAGCCATCCCGGCCTGCGCGCCAGCGGCACGACGATCATGGCGGCGCACACGGTGACCTTCACTCTGCCGCTCTTGCTCGGCTTCTACGGGGTGGTCGCCGGCGGCGTGCTCGACCGTTTTCCGAAGTTGAGGATCTCGTTCCTGGAAGCCGGCGCCGACTGGCTGCCCTACCTGCTGCAGCGCATGGATCACTATTATCATTCCGAGAAAGCGATCAACCGCCCCGGCCTGCCCAACCGCGCCCCGACGGAGTATTTGAAGGATTGCGAAATCTATTTTACCTGCGAAGGCGACGAAAAGCTCCTGCCGGAAGATTTGAAGTGGTGTGGCGACGACAAGATGATGATCTCCGGCGACATGCCCCACGCCGAAGCGCGCGACAACTCGATCACCGAGATCAAAGAGCGCAACGACCTCAGCGAGGCGCAGAAGCGAAAGATTCTCGGCGAGAATGCCAAGAAGTTCTTCGGACTGTAATAGGAACGGGCTTCTCGCTACGTCAGCGTCTCACTCGTCACCGCCATCTCTTGTCTAACCGAATCTTGCCGGCGCACTGCCGGCAAGATCCAGAAACTTGCCAGCCCTAAAGCCAGGCAACCGACACCGCAAATAAGATACAGCAAATCGGTGCCGCCATGGTCGACGAGCCAACCTGAGGTCGCGTTGGAAGCGATGCCGGCGATGCCGGCGCTGACCATCGAGAGCACGCCTTGCGCGGTCGACCGCAGCTTTTCCGGCGCGACGACGTCGAGATAGAGCGGGCTGCCGAGGTTGAGCCCGACGACGGTAATGCCGTGCAGCGCCTGGACGGCGAATAACAGCACTGGGTCGTGAACCAGCGCGCATAACAGCCAACGCGCCCCGCCCACTAAAACACCGACAGTGAGCATGCCGCGCGCACCGAGCCGCTTGATGCCGCTGCCGGTGAGCAAAACCAACGGGATCTCGATTGTCAGCATCAAGATCCACATGCTGCGAATAGTCTCGACGTCGCCGCCGCGCGATCGGACAAAGAGTGGAAACAGCCACATCGGCCCATGCATGAGAAAATTAGCCACCAGAGAAAAGAACAAGAAGCGCAGGAACGCGCGGTTGTGCAACAGCTCGCGCCAATCGCCGCGCGCCGCGCGCATGGCCACCGCGCCCTTGCTTGGCAGGAACCAGGCGATTACGGCGGAAACAAATACCAACGCTGCGGTGACAGGGAACATGAGCTCTAGCCCGGGCTGAGCAAGCTGCGTCGGCGCGGCCGAACCCGGCGCGCCATAGTGTTTGAGTATCCACGGAAAGATCAGCACCAATGCGAAGAAACCGATGGTGCCCCAGACCCGCACATGACCGAAGGCGTGCCGTCCCGCACTGCGTAGAATCGCCAAGCTAACCGAAGTCATCAGAGGAAAAACTGCCGTGCCGACCAACGCCAGCGCGACCATCGCGATCACAATGGATGAAAAGCCGCGCGCTACGCCGAGCCAGAGATAGCCAAACGCTGTGCCCAGTGTGAGAAGCGCGAGTGTCCGCCCGCGCGCGCCGGTGCGGTCGGCAATTTGCCCCCAGAGGGGCTGAGCGATCATGCCGATTAGCGGCGAGATCGCCAGCACGATGCCCACCTGCGAGCCGGTCAGACCGGCGTTCTCACGCAGGTACAAACTGAACAATGGATAGAAAATCCCCAGCGAGCCAAAATAAGTAAACCAGAAAAGAGTCAGCGGTATCGAACGCCACATTGCGAAGATGATAACATCCAATTGCGCCATCTACGACGGCGAATTGGAAAGATGAGCTGCGATTTAGCAAAAACGATCCATACGATCGGACATTCAACGCGAACGATCGATGATTTTCTCGCCTTGCTCGATGCCCACAGGGTTGAGTTGTTAATCGACGTGCGCCGCTGGCCGATGTCGCGGCGTCATCCCCACTTTAATCGCGAAGCTTTGGCCGCAGCACTCAACGCCCAGCGCATCGACTACCTCTGGCGCCAAGACCTCGGCGGCTTTCGCAAGCCGGCACCGAATTCACCCAACACGGCGTGGCGCGTGGCGACGTTTCGGGCCTACGCCGATTTTATGTTGACGGAGGATTTTGCCCGGATTGCCGAAGAGATTGAAACTTTGGCCGGCAAACAACGGATCGCTCTCATGTGCGCTGAAGCCGTGCCCTGGCAATGTCACCGCCAACTGCTCGCAGACGCGTTTCTCGTGCGCCCATGGAACGTTCGCCATATCATGGACAACGGCTGTCACCCGCACAAACTGCCGCCCTACGCACAACCGGAAGAGAAACGAATCTACTACCGGGGCTTGTTGTGACCGGCGTGTAGGGACAGATCGCGACCGGTCCCTACTTCTCTTCGGCGAGCCGCAAACGATAACCAATATCGCTCTCGGTCTTTAGCGGCTTTCGTTGCTTCTTTGTCAACTCGACTACGACCTCTTTGATTGCGAGATGGTCGCGATATGCTAGCAATGAGATCAATTCGCAGTGTTTTATGGCACAGACTAATTTCACCGCCGCCGAACTCTACGAAGCCTGGCCCGTGCTCTCCCGCTCTGAGCGGGTCGAGGGTTTCGAGTTCTTGCAACGCCACGATGCTGAGTCCTTTTTCCAGCAATTGAGCGCCCGAGATCGCGCCAAATTAGTGTTGGACGTCCCTTCCAGTGAACAACGTCTGTGGATGCGATTCCTTGCCCCGGACGATGCGGTCGACGTTATTCAAGAAGCACCGGCGCAAGATCGCGCTAATCTGCTAACTCTGCTCGATGACGCGACACAGCGAGAAGTCAAAGGACTCCTGGACTACGCCGAGGACGATGCCGGCGGCTTGATGAACACCCGCTACTCTCGGCTCCGTCCCGACATGACCGTCGGTGAAGCGATCAGCTACCTGCGCCGTGACGCACAGAAGCGCGCGCGCACAACCTACTACGCCTATGTCGTCGATAACCAAGAACGCCTGCTCGGCGTCATTACATTTCGCGACTTGATCGTCGCGCCGGCCGACAAACTCATCGGCGAAGTCATGCGCACTGAGGTTATCTCAGCCCGCGAAGACATGGACCAGGAAGCGTTGAGCAAGTTGTTCATGCGCCACCACTTGCTGATGATTCCCGTCGTCGACAACGCTGGCCGCATCAAAGGCATTGTCAGCGTCGACGACATCATCGACGTCGTTCAAGAAGAAGCCACGGAAGACATTCATAAGATTGGCGGCGCCGAGTCACTGGAAGAACCCTACTTGCAGGTTTCGTTGGGCAAAATGATCCACAAACGGGCCGGCTGGCTGGCGGCGCTCTTCCTGGGTGAGATGCTCACGGCCACTGCGATGGGATACTTTGAGGCGGAAATCGCGCGCGCGGTGATTCTCGCCCTCTTTGTGCCATTGATCATCAGCAGCGGCGGCAACTCGGGATCGCAAGCAACGACGTTGGTCATCCGCGCCATGGCTTTGAGCGAAGTACGGCTGCGCGATTGGTGGCGTGTGATCCGGCGGGAGTTTGCCGCGGGTCTCTCCCTCGGGCTGATTCTGGCAGCTATCGGATTAGTGCGAATCCTACTGTGGCAGCTGCTGTTCAACGCATACGGCGAGCACTATTTTTTGGTCGCACTCACGGTCAGCTTGAGCCTGGTCGGGGTCGTGCTGTGGGGCTCCTTAATCGGCTCGATTTTGCCGTTTATCTTGCGCTCGTTGGGCTTCGACCCGGCAAGCGCGTCGGCGCCATTTGTCGCCACGCTGGTGGACGTCACCGGTCTGGTGATTTACTTTACCGTGGCTGCGGCGATCCTGCGGGGCACGCTGTTGTAGCGAGGCATTGTAGTGAACTCGGAGCCCTTCGACTGGCTCAGGGCGAACGGAACCATTTGCGCCGAGCCGGAGCGCAAGTCAGCGCCCGGCGCCCGCCAGCCGGTCAAATACTTGGCCACCGCCTTGCTTGCTCTCGTCGCGCAAAAGATTTTTCTGCACCTTGGAGCTGGGGGTCTTGGGCAACTCGGCGCGGTACTCGATGTAGCGCGGCACTTTAAAGGCCGCCAGATGGGGTTTGCAGAAGTTCCAAATATCATCCGCCGGCACCTGCTCCGGTGTCGCCTCTGACTTGAGCACGATGTAAGCCTTCACCTCTTCGCCGCGGATTTGGTCCGGCACGGCGATCACCGCCGATTCGGCCACCTGCGGATGCGAATTGAGCACGCGCTCGACTTCTTCGGAAGAGATATTCTCATCGCCGCGCCGCACCATGTCTTTGACGCGATCGACGAAATAGAGATAACCATCGCTGTCGACGTAACCCAGATCGCCGGTGTAAAGCCAGCCGTCTTTGAGCGCCTTCGCTGTCGCCTCGGGATTCTTGAAATAGCCTTTCATGATGACCGGGCTTTGTTTGACGATCTCGCCCGGCTTTCCCGCTGGCATATCGTTGCCAGCTTCATCGACGATGCGAATCCGGTGCAGCTCCGGCGCCAGCGGCACACCGCAGCTGCCGATTTTTTCTTTGGCCATGTTCTTCGGGCCGATGACGCTGAGCAGATCTTCGGTCAAGCTGTAGGACGGCACGGCGGTCAAATCGAAGCGCTGCTCGAAGCGCTCGTGCATCTCCGGCGAGAGCAGCGCCACAACCAAGCGCAGGGTATTTTCGTGGTCGCTGGGCTTCTCCGCCAGCGCCAGAAGAATTTGCGGGATCGTCCGCATCAAGCTCGAGGTCGTGATGCCAAATTCTTTGACCTCATCCCAAAAGCGCGACGCGCTAAACTTTTCCGTCAGCACGATAGTGCCCCCCACCGACAACATGCCGATGCACATGTGGCAGAGCGCGTTGACGTGAAACAGGGGCAGCAGGCAAAGCACACGATCGTTTTCGTTCCACCCGAGCCCTTCGGCGCGCATGCGCGGCGAAAACGCATAAGCATATTGCGACAACATCACACCTTTGGGACGATCCGTCGTTCCAGACGTGTAAGTGATGGAAGCCAGCTCTTCTGCATCGATTGCCACCTGCGGCGCGGCATCGCTCATTCCAGATAAAAGCGAAGTCCATGATTGCGCGCCGTTATGTTGATCCACGCCAGTGACGAGCACTTGCTTAACCGCGCCGAGGCGCTGGCGAATTGACGTGATCAGCGGAAACAGCTCCGGCGAAGTCAGCACCACGGATGCTTCCGAATGATTCAAGACATATTCCGCCTCTTCGGCGGTGTACTGCGGATTGAGCGGCACGAAAACCGCGCCGATCTTTGTCAGGGCAAAAACGGTGAAGAGAAACTCGGCACAGTTGGGCAACACCAGCGCGACGCGGTCGGACTTTTTCACGCCGAGGCGCAGAAAGCCGTTGGCGACACGATTGACCTCACGCTCGAATGCACCGTAGCTCCAGCGTCGGTGAGCGAAGATCAACGCCAATTTGTCCGGATGTTTGGCGGCGCGCCCGCGCAGCAGTTCGGCCAGCGTGGCCGGTGTCGAGTGTTTCATAGTCACATGAGCGAATTGATAAACCGCTAAAAGTATTTCGGAGTCCTTCGACAGGCTCATGCCGAACCGATCGAGAGCCAATTACCTAAACAAAACCGGTCATGCTCAGCTCGTCAAAGCATGTTCTCTGTTTTGGCTCCCTAGTGCTTGGGCGCCTGGCGCAGCACGGCATCGATGATCTTGGCGGTCTCGCCAAGGTAATGCTCCGGTTTGGAGAGATGCTCCCAGTCCACCGCTCCATCGATCGGCGTGCCTTTGGTCCTTTCCTTCAATACTTCGATCAGTGAGCGCTCTTCTGAAACCGCCGTGGCGCACGCCTCTTTTACCAATTCTTCGGCTTTGTCGCGTTCGATCTTCTTCGCCAACGCGAAGACCGCGGCCTCAGCCAACACGACGTCGAAAGCGCGATGAATATTATCGCGCATCATCGCTTTGTCGACCTGAAGGTTCTGCGCCAAATAAGCGGCGTGCCTCATGGCGCCGCCGGTCAGCATCATCATCTGCGGCAGCGTCAGCCATTCCACTTGCCAGCCATGCGTCGCCCGTTCATGTTCGTGAATCTGTCCTTGATGCATGGCCGATAGCAACGCCGCGTTGGTGCGCGCCGCTGCGATAATCAGCTCACTCGCGATCGGGTTACTCTTCTGCGGCATCGTGCTGCTGCCGCCGCGACCGGCTTCGCCCGATTCCATGACCTCGGCGACTTCGGTCTGGCTCATCAAAATAACATCCTGCGCCATTTTGCCCAGGCTGCCGGTCACTAGACTGAGCCAACCGGCAAACTCGACGAAGTTATCCCGTTGCGCGTGCCAGGGCACGACCGATGGGCCCAGCTTTAGCTCGTCGGCAAGCGCGTGCATGACCATCAATCCCTTTTCTTCCAGCGCCGCGAGCGTCCCGGCCGCCCCGCCGAACTGCACGACAAACAACCGCGCGATCAACTGTTGCAAGCGTTGGCGGTGGCGAATGATCGGCTCCAGCCAATTGGCAACTTTTAAGCCAAGTGTGATCGGCAAAGCCTGCTGGCTGTGGGTGCGCCCGGCCATGACGGTCAAGCGATGCTTATCGCTGGCTTCGCTCAAGAGCCCTTCGAGAGCGTCGAAGCGCCCGCGCAAGACGTTGACCACCGCGCGCATTTGCAGCACGCACGCCGTGTCCATGATATCCTGCGTTGTTGCTCCCCAATGAACGTAAGGCGCTGCTTTGGTGCCAGCCTGTTTTTTTATCTCCTGCACCAGCGCGATGATCGGAAACCCAGATCGCAGCGCGCCTCGACTGAGCGCGGCGATATCGATTGCGTCGGCACTCGCCTTGGCGACCTGCTGAGCGATTTCATGCGGGATCACCGTTGCCTTGGCTTGCGCCCGCGCCAGAGCGATCTCCACGTCAACCAGCGCGCGCACGTACGCCTGGTCGGTCAAGCATTTGTTGATCTCTTCGTCGGCAAACAGCGGGCCGAAAATCGTGGAATCAAGCGCGGTGGTCATGAGCGATTGGCGTCTCGAGTCTAGCGTCTAGGTTTATTAAGTCGCCGGACTACATATCGAAAAATGCCGTTTCGTTTTCTCCTTGCAGCCGGATGTCGAAGCGATAGACCGCTTTGCCATCGCGCTCGCTCCGAGTCGCCATCAGCGTCGCGCGGCGCGCTTTGTTCTTGATCGAGTTCAGCACCGGATCGCTTTGATTTGCAGGCTCGTCGCTAAAATAAATCCGCGTGAAAGCGTGCACCAGCATGCCACGAGCGAAAACGCACGCGTTGACATGCGGCGCCTGCACCGCGCCATCATGGCCCGGCACCGGACCCGGCTTGATCGTCTCGAAGCTGTAAAATCGATTCGCATCGGTGCCGGAGCGACCCCAACCGGTGAACGTCGGATCGAGCGGCTTTTCTTGCTTATCGTCGGGATGATTGTAACGACCAAAGGAGTTGGCCTGCCAAATTTCTACCATGACGTCTGGTATGACGACACCATCACCGTCAAACACCTGCCCTTCGATGCGAATGCGCTGCCCCTGAGCCGCATCGGTCACCATGTTGTTCATTGGTGTGCGCGTCAGCCCGATGGCATAGAACGGCCCGACGGTTTGTGAAGGTGTTTCTTTGCTCATCGGGCCGGTCCTTCGAAGGGTGTGGATTTGCGCCCGCGCAGCACGATGTCGAAGCGATACCCAAGGGCGAATTCCGGCTCGGTGACATCGTGCGCATAGCTCGCCATCAGCCGCTCGCGCCCAGCCTTGGTTGGTACGGAATTGAAAATCGGATCGAGCGAAATCAATGGATCACCCGGAAAGAAAAACTGCGTCACCAAGCGGGTCACGAATGCGGGACCGAACAGCGACAAGTGAATATGTGCCGGACGCCAAGCGTTGGCATGATTGAGCCACGGGTAGGCGCCCGGCCTGATCGTCAGATAGCGGTACTCCCCTTTCCCATTGGTCACACAGCGCCCCGCGCCATTGAAGTTAGGATCGAGCGGCGCATTGTGCTGGTCGACGGGATGGTGATAGCGGCCGGCCGCGTTGGCCTGCCAGATTTCGATCAGCGTATTGGGCACCGGTTTGTCGTTTTCGTCCAACACGCGGCCAACCACGATGATCCGTTCCCCCATCGCCTCCTTGCCGGTATCGACATTGCGGGTGAGATCGTTTTCGCCAGGTTGCAGCTTGATGTCGCCAAACAAAGGCCCGGTGATTTCAGAGAGTGTCTGCCTGAGCGGCACCAATTTCTTCAACGGCCCGCGTTTCACCGACGAGCCGTATGCAGCAAAACTATAGGGCGGATGCGACCGCCAATCGCGCAGGTTGTAGGTCGGAATGTCCATGCGGTATGAATCCTTGCTCACCGCGAAGACACGAAGAGCACGAAGACAAGAAAATAAAAATTTCTGAATACCTACTTCTCCGAACTTCGTGTCCTTCGTGCCTTCGTGGTGAAAGTTTTTCCTATTTCTTGTTCTCGCTTTCCATCTCTTTGTAAGTCCGTTTCGCCACCGCAAACGCCGAGTTCGCCGCCGGCGCGCCGGCATAGACCGCGACTTGCAGCAGCACTTCTTTCACTTCTTCCTTGGTCACGCCGGTGTTGCGCGTGGCGCGAATGTGCGCGCCCAGCTCTTCGAGTTTGCCCAGCGACGCGAGCATGGCGATAGTAATCATCGAGCGGATATTCTTTCCCAACCCGGGCCGCGTCCAGACCGCGCCCCAGGCGTGCTCGGCGACGTGGCGCTGCCAATCGGCATCGAATTCAGTCTTATTCGCCTCGGCACGTGCGACGTATTCTTCGCCCAGCACCGCTTTGCGCACCGCCATGCCTTTATCGAATAGTTCGTCAGCCAATGTGCACCTCGCGGAGAAATGTCTTGATCTGCTCAGCCATGAATTCCGGCTGCTCCACCGAGCTGATATGCGCGGCATTGGGAATGAGCGACAACTTCGCGTGCGGAATAATCCCCGCTAACGAGCGCGCCATATCCGGCGGCGTGGCGATATCTTTATCGCCGCACAGCACCAAGGTGGGCTGGCGAATTGTCGCCGAAGATTGAATCAAATCACCATCGCGCAGGGCGCAGCAGACACCGATGTAGCCTTCGGGATTGGTCCGCGCCACCATATTAGCGTAGCCGCACACCTGATCGGCGTGGCGTTGGCGATAGTCCTGCGTAAACCAGCGCGTCATCGACACATCGACCAGCGCGCCCAAGCCCTGCTGCTTTACCAGATCGATACGCTCTTGCCAGCTCGCCACCGTGCCGATGCGCGCGCCGGTATCACAAAGAATCAGCGCCCGCGCTCGCTCCGGATAATTTACCGCAAACTGCTGCGCGATGACGCCGCCGACGGACAACCCACAGATCACCGCCGACTGAATCTGCAGCGCATCGAGCAAACCAGCCACATCCCGAGCTAAGTCCGCCGCGCTGTACGGTGGCGCCGGAGCTTCGGTCAAACCATGGCCGCGCGTGTCATAGCGAATCAAGTAGAAATCATCGGCGAGCAACGGCACCAGCGGATCCCACATGCGCAGATCGCTGCCCAATGAATTGGAAAAGACGATGGCCGGCTTGCGCTTATCGCCTTCGATCGAATAGTGATGAACGCAGACGCCGATTCGAATAAAAGCCATGACCAGAAAACTATCTGAGGGCTTAGAGCGATGTCAACTTAGGCGGACGTCGATGCTTCAAATCACCTCCCTTTGAACGGTCGTCGCCCGAATTGCGCGGCTCGCTTATTCATGCCCGAACCGCGCCACCAAAACGGCCAAGGTCATGTTATCCGCGATCGTATCATGCGGAATCAGCACGTATTTCCACGGCTTGCCCCCGCAGGTCCCCGAATGTGCGCTTGCGTGCTCGCACCATTTTACGGCGGCGTCTTTCTTGGCGATGACCTCCGGGTCTTCGAGGTCGCTTCGTCTCTTGGGCTCCAGCATATAGATCGCGTTCTTCGTTTCAGCAACGAAGTCTGGTTGGTACTCTTGGGGATCAGCATGCGAGTGCGAAACAGAGCGACGGAAACTCGCGCTCGAAGTCGGTCACTGTCGCAAACTCGCTGCGAATCGTTGCCAGCGCCGCCGCCACATCCGCGCCTTTTTTCCGCGGCACGATTTCGGTCACCCGGTCGAGAATTCCCAGCGAGCGGCGCTGCGGCGGCCGCAAGCTCAGCCGGCCAGCAATGGCGTTGACGTGATGGTTCATCGACGCGTGCCGCGAATCAGGGAGATTTCGAACGCGATGCGTTCGAATTTGACCATGCCCAGACCGTTTGGGCTAGACATTCTTCGCACTGAGCCTCGTTGACGATTTAGAGCGCCTCTCTTTGATCTTCTGCTCTAGCCACGTCCTAACGAGTCTATCGGAACGAACTCCGTGTTTGCGCGCCTCCAGCTCGATCTGGTCCGAGAGAGTCTTCGATACCGGATAATAAGTAGCTTCGGGCTCGGCGACGACCTCAAATTCGACTTTCCTTGTCTTCGCCCAAACGTCGCTTAAGTCGTGCTTGTCCCAGTACTCACCGATCTCCGCATACGATCGTCCCTTTGAGATAGAGCTCTTACTTTTTTTCATATCTTCTCCTTTCGCTCGCCGTCATGTCACGAGCCGACACGATAAGCGCCTGCCCAGTTTTCTTGCGAACGAAAAACACAATCAAATAACGCCCTGCGTCCGTTTGTCCCAACGCCGAATAAACGTTCTCACCTTGCCGCTGCCCCCTTTCAACAAATCTAAAGTGCGCTGAATTGCGCAACACTTCTCTTACCTCGTCCTGCGCAACTCGGTGCTTAACGATGAGCTTTTCGACGATTGCCGGAAGCCATATGATACCGGAAATCTTCAAGCACCAGCTCCAATCGTCACGCTACTAAATTCCATCGCAGAACGCTGTTTAGTCTTGCTCGCCCGAGAGCAAATCCATCTGCCCCTTCGGCGGCGGGGCCTTCGGCAGGTTCTCCACCTTCAGGCTATAGTCGTCCTTGCCCCACTCGCAGCGCGACAGCACCGCCTTGGGAATCTTCTATACCGTAAGATTGCCGTAGCCGTCCTTGCGACCGCGGAACGCGCTGCACACCACCGGCAGCGAGCGCCCGCTGCCGACTTCGTCGCTCGGCTGCTGGAGGTGATCCTGAGTTAGATTGGCGTTAGTGACGCAGTTAATTCCTCTTAACTTTTACCGTCCCGGTTACGTTCGCCGCTGTCTGGATCAAACCCTTATAATCAGGTCCTACTAAATCGAACTATGACGAATCAAGGTACGTTATCCGGCCATTTTTGTCGCAAATTCAGAAACCAAATAGACACGACATCCGAACGCCGAAGGGTTTCGTACTGTGGAAATTATTCAAACCAAATTTGCGTTACTCTACTGGAATCAGGCGCGATCTGGCAAGGGGATTTGGAGCGACACATACGGACTTTGCGGTGGATCGTCAGAAGCTGTTCGGCGCGGTCGACCGAACAAAGAGAGAGGACTAAAGAGTCAAGTTGGCGTACTGCTCGCGAAAACTCTTGAGATCGCCGAAGGCATGCTCATCGATAATACTCGCCAACCCGAACAATTCGAGCAGCGAATTTTGCAGGGGCGTGGCGGTGAGCAAGAGCTTATGGCGTTCCTGGAGGGCCTTCTTGAGTATATTGGCGATAACGCTGTTGGGCTTGTAAACGTTGCGCAGCCGGTGCGCTTCGTCGATGACCACCAAGTCCCACGGCGTGTTGGCGACATCGGCCGCCTTGCTTCTGGCGAAATGATAAGAACAAATGACAATGGAATCGGCCACTTCGAAGGGACGAAAATTGCCTTGCTTAATGGCCAGATTGTACGACTTGGCTTCTAGGATGACGCAGGGCAAGAAAAACTTCTCAGTTAGCTCCTGGTGCCACTGCTTGCGCAAATTGGACGGCACAATAACCAAAATCCGCCGCTTACGCTCAGCCCACCGCTGCGCCAATACCAGACCCGCCTCGATGGTCTTGCCCAAGCCAACCTCATCAGCGAGCAGTGCGCCTTTTGACAGCGGCGAGTTAAAAGCAAACAGCGCAGCGTCAACCTGATGCGGATTCAAATCCACCTGCGCGCTGGCAACCGCACCCGCGAGCTTCTCCATGCTGTCCGAAGGGCACCGCCTGGTCAGCTCATAGGCAAAATATTTGGCGTGATAGGGGGTTAGGTCCAATAACGTACCGGAACGAAGCTGGATATCTATTGTGAGAGGAATTTCCTACTCAAAGGCGAATCCCAACGCGGCATCTGAAAATTCCGGTCAATACCCGCATAATTGTAATAACAATCCAAAGCAGAATTCAACAAAAACTTGGGTGAGCGAAAGCCCACTACAAGCGGTCTCCGCTAAGACGCGGCATCACCTCCGCGGCCCATTTGCGCATCACATCGTAGTAGTTCTTCGGCGGCAAGGTCAGCAAGAAATTGCCAATGCCACGCCGGACCAATTCGCCGATGCGGCCGGCACACTCTTCTGGCGTCCCAGCGATGGAAAAGCGCTGCCGGCCAATGAAAAACGAATTGTCATGCCTTCCGAAACGTATCTGACCGTTTGGAGAAAAGTCAACTAAAGAAGGCTAGCGTAAGGAGTTAGGAGACTTCGATGCTTCTTACTGTTTACTCCTCACTGGATTTTCCTTTGACTTCCGCCAAGCACCAGCCGTAGAATCCAGCAGAATTCGTCACGGAGGTTAAAATGGCTGAGCCACTAGTCTTGGAAGTTTTCTCCGACTTTGTCTGACCCTGGTGCTACCTCGTCACCGGGCGTGTCGAGAAACTAAAAAAAGAATACGGTTTAGGAATTAAGCTTACTAACTTCCCGCTTCATCCGGAGACACCGGAAGAAGGCAGCCAGCGCGGGCCGGAAATCGTCGCGCGCAACAGCCGCATGAAGGTGAACATGGACGGCGAAGGCTTGCCGTATAACGCCGAGCGCAACATGTCCTACAACAGCCGCCTGGCACAGGAGCTGGCGACCTGGGCCGGCACCAAAGGTAAAGCAGAAGAAGTCGCCAACGCGCTGTTTCGCGCCTACTTCGTCGACGTGAAAAACATCGGCAAAGTCGAAGTGCTGACCGACATCGCCGAGCGCAACGACCTGCCCAAAGACGAAGCGACCGACGTTTTGCTCAGCCGCAAGTACCGGGAAACCGTCGACGACGACTGGCGCCGCTGCGCCGCCATCGGCGTCAACGCCGTGCCAACGTTTCTCGCCGGCAAGTATCTGATGGTCGGCGCGCAGCCCTATGAAGAGTTGAAACGGCTGATCGAGCATGTGCTGAAAGAACCCGCGCAACAGGCTCGATCATAGGATTCTCCCGAAAAACCTGAAGAATGCTTCGCCAAGCTCAGCATGAACGGATTGTGCTTCAGCAATTTCAACGTTGTTTCCGTTCGTCCCTTCGGCAAGCTCGGGGCGGGCTCTGAGCTCGTCGAAGGACTCCGAACAGGTCACTGGCCTAGCACCAATTTCGAAGGGCGGGCGCTACCGGGCGTTGACTGCCGCGTGAGGGGACGGTTGCCGAGCTAAGCAGCGCCGGGAACAAACTCAGTTCTAAGATAAATTTCAGCGATCGGAATGCTCACATCCACAGACGTGAGGTGAACGGTTTCGTGAAGTGAATTGCTTTCCCAGAAGCGCCAGGCATTGTCTGTCTGCTTGGAGAATACTTCGACGTGCACTCTTGCCTGGTCACTGATGAGGTACTCACGAAAACTTGAAATGCCGCGATACTGTTCAAATTTTTCGCCGCGATCGTAACTGCTCGTGGAATCCGAGAGCACCTCGACAATAACATCGGGATTGAGCAGGGTGTCAAATTGATTGTCAAGAAATTGCGGCTCGCCACAAACAACCACCATATCTGGATAGGTATAACGGTATTCTCGCTCCACACAGAGTCGAAGATCGCCGGTGAAAACATCACACGGGCGCCCCCTTAACTGGTTGCCAATCGCCAAGACCAGATTAGTCACTATCCTATTATGGGTAACCGAAGCGCCTGTCATCGCAAATATTTCACCAAAGGCGTACTCATGCTTCTCGCTCGATGCGCGCTCCATCGCGAGGTATTCGGCTGCGCTGTAAAGGGTGGTGGGCTGCTTTGCCATTCTTGTCTCGACGCCCACCAGGATAACATGTTTCCTGGCGGCAATGACAGGCTCCGTTGAGCGCTTGACATACGCCCACGCTTGGCGTGAGAATCCGCCCAATTGAGCATTCGCCACAGCGAAAGGACCCAACCCAGCATGTATAACATGATCTCTGCTGACGACCATATCGACTTGGGCTATTTACCGCGCGATTTGTGGACTGAGCGCATGCCGGCCGCACTGCGCGAGCGCGCGCCGCATGTCGAAGATCGCGGCGAAAAGGGTGAATATTGGGTGTGCGACGGCGACAGCTGGGGCGAACATCGCGGTGAGCGCTGGTTTGCCCGTTCCAATCGCACTTGGTTAGCCCTCGACCGCGGCGGCGTCGGCGAACCTTATCGTTCGACCAATACCGGAAAACGGCTCACCGACATGGACCGCGACGGCGTCGATGCTTCGCTGCTCTTCCCACCGATCATCGCCATGCAAGTGGGCGACGCGGAGTTGCGCAACGCCACCGTGCGGGCGTACAACGACTGGGCTTACGACTTCGGCAAAAGCGCTCCCACACGCTTCTTTCCGGTGGCGATGCTGTCCACGGTGGACGCGCAATCGGCCGCCGATGAAGTCACCCGGGTTGCGAAGATGGGTTTCAAAGAAGCCAACTTTCTCGTCAACGATGTTACCTTGGAAATGAGCCTCAAAGCTTGGGACGTCTTCTGGGACGCGGCCGAAGCCGCCGGCATCGTGGTCTCCTATCACGCCGGCGGCAGCGTGCAGACCGGCACCGTGCGCCGCATCATCGACTCGACCAAGCCGGGCGAGCATGAAGGCGTGTTCGACATGGGCCTGACCAACGGCGCGACATCGTTCTTCAATCCGTTCGTTAACATGATCAACTTCGGCACGCTCGAGCGCCATCCGAAATTGAAATTCTGCCTCGCCGAATCGGCCATCGGCTGGATTCCGTTTGTCGTGCAGGAAATGGACTACCGCTACAAACGCCAGTTCGAGCGCCGCAAGACCACTGAGCTGCCGCTGAAACATATGCCGAGCGAAATCTTCAAGCGCCAAGTCTGGGCGACGTTCCAGACGGATTTTGTCGGCCTGCACCTGACGCATTTCTTCGGCGACGGCCATATCATGTGGGGCTCGGACTATCCGCACCCCGACAGCACCTGGCCATATTCGCACGACATCGTGACCAAGGACTCGAACCATCTGCCGGCCGATGTGAAGAAGAAAATTTATTACGACAACGCCAAAGCGTTGTACGGACTGTAAGAAATTGGGATTCACCACGAAGGCGCAGAGTACACAGAGGCCGGAGAAGACTAACCACGAAACACACCAAATGCACGAAAATAGGATTCGGATCTCTTTTGTCTCGCGACTTTCGTGTGTTTCGTGGTTTACTCCGATCCCAACTTTGTGCCCTCGGTGCCTCTGTGGTGAGTCTTCTTAACCCGAAACCAGACGGAGGTTAATACCATGAGCGTTGAACCCAAAGGCGCAGTGCATTGGATCGATCATTACGTCGTCGGCACTAACGATTTGCCGGGTTGGAGCTACTGGGCGCTGCATGCGACCGGCCTGCCGATCCGGCCGATCAACGGGCTCACCACCAACATGCGCAAGAAAAGCACGCCGATTTTTTGCTTCATGTGGTGGGATGACGAGTCCTGTCGCATCGGCGCGTTCTTGCAGCCGGAGAACTATCCCAAAGCGAAAGAGCTCGGCAAAGACATGCCGCGCTGCGGTTTTTACGTGCGGCCGCAGGACATCGACTTTCATTTGAAGCGGCTCGATCAGCACAGCATTCCGCACACCGATCCGCTCAAGACCGCCGCGGAGGGCGAAGAGGGCACGGTGGTGTGTTTTGCCGATCCCGATGGCAACCAATATGAATTTTGGGCGCCCGAGAAAATGCCCGAAGGCGCCATGGAAACCATCTCACCCGAAAGAGTCGGCCGCATTAGCCACTGTGTCTACGGCTCGCGCGACCTGGCGCGCACCGCCGGGTTCTTCGAAAAATATTGCGGCATGGAAACCGAACGCAGCGCCAAAACCGCCGAAGGCACGCTGGTGCTGCGCATGCGCGCTGGCGCGCGGCTCGTCTACAAGTTAGTCAAAGAACTCGACGAACGTGTGGCCGGCCACAGCCCGTGGTGGGACATGCACACCGCGTTCACGGTGCGCGACGAAGAATTTTTTCCCAACTACCGGCGCATGTGGGAAGGACTGCCGGAGGAAGCGGGCGCGAAAGAACACTTAAACGACTCGCGCGATAAAGAAGACAACTTCCCGGCGCGCACCGGCCTGCACCGCAGCCCCGTTGGCTACCGCTGGAAAGAAATCTATCAGCGCGGCGACGAGTTTTACGATTGGGACGGCCACGCCTTCCATTTCATCGGCGGTATGCCGAAAAAAGCCGACGGCTCACTCGCGCTCTACACGCCGAAAGAACAAGACGAGTACCTGCGTGAACTAGCCGAGTCCCTGAAAAAGAACAGCGGCGTCAGCAACGACGACTGGCGTGGCAGTAAGACAGAACATCAACCAAAATAACCGACCGGGCTCGATCGACCTGCCTCAAGAAGCGACTGGCATCGCGCGCCGCTTCTTAAGCGCACTCCAGTTTGTTGGTCTCCGTCTCTTTCCGCAGAGCTGCGGCCGGACATTGACACCGGCGCGCTCCGCATAGTACAGCTGGAGCTGCGAGGTGATTTATGGCGAAAAACGGATTCAAGATCATCGACAGCGACATGCATGTGATGGAGCCGCCCGACCTCTGGCCCAAGTACATCGATAAAAAATTCAAACACCGCGCGCCCACGGGGATCACGAGCAAAAATGTCCGAGACCTGCGCCTGGCCCACCCCGACGGCACCGAGTGGTCGCGCAAGTTGACGCCGCAAAACGACACGGCCCGCGGCAAAAATTTCGAAGACAAGCAAATCGTATTTGGCGACGATGCCAAGCGCGGCTGGACCAACGAAGTCCAACTCGAAGCGATGGATATCGAAGGCATCGAC
>VGTH01000043.1 GCA_016874755.1 Deltaproteobacteria bacterium
AAGAGCTTCCGCAAACTGAACGCACCACAGCTTGTCGGAAAAGTAGCGCGCGGGACGAAGTATGACAATGGCAAAGAGATGAGGGTCGCCGCCTAGTATCTTTTTACACACCTATTGACAACGGCTCATTCGCTTTCCTCCTCCTTTGTTGTTCCGTTTTGCGTTAATAATTAGCAAAAATTTCCTTGCCAAGTTGTGACAGCAATAGCTGTGCCGTTCTAGAATATGCTGATTTAACTCATTTTTTTCGTTTTTTCTAAATCAAAACTGTTAGCCAATCTTACACTTTCTAATTCCATCTCCTCACCACACTAAAGGGCTGTTTTTACATGATAATTTTGTCGTATTTTTGTATCTCCTATTTACACTTTTTCGCGATAGCATCGGTTTACACCCTTTTTTGTCTGCAACCAACCTCGGGCTACTTTGTTTCACTCACTGGCGTTTGGCCCCGCATCGCCGAGCAGCCCATCGCCACCAGCGCCATGCAGCCGCCAATTGTAAAGCTGAAATTCATCGCTTGCACGAAGACCGTCGGGTTGGCTGGGGTCGGCGTGGCGCTCGCATCTCCACTGAAATAGCGAAAGGCCATGGTCAAGAGCAGCGTTCCCAACGACACGCCGAAGGTCGTGCCCAGGCCGAACATCACGTAGATGGCGCCGGTGGCGACGCCACGATGTTGCGGCGGCACCGAGGTGATCATCGCCGTGTGGTTCGACGTAAAAAATAGCGATGTGGCTAGCCCCCAGAGCATCAGTACTAAAACCGACGAGCTCCAGTGCGAGTCAGGCCGGAGAAACGAGCCATAGAAGCCGGCGGCGGCAAGAAACGAAATACCCATCGTCGCGGGCAGCCGCGGACCGACCTTGTCCACGGCCCAACCTACCAGCGGCGATAACGTAACCGTAAAGATCGGCGCGCTGATGAACATGAGACCGATAAACGATGGTTTCAAGCCCAGGATATCTTGCAGATAGAACGGCAGCACAAAACCGAGCATCACCTGCGCGATGCCGACCAGCATCAACGCCAGAGCGCTCAGCGTGAACATACGAATGCGAAACAAAGACAAGTCCAAAATCGGGCTCGCCACCGTCGCTTCGCGATAGAGAAACCCGCCAAAGGAAGCGAGAAACCCGCAGACCAACATTACCTTCAGCGGCGTGGAAAGGCTTTCCATGACGCGATGATCGACCACGGCGATGAGCGCGCCCGTGGCCGCCACCAGCAACAGTGCGCCAAGATAATCGATCGATTTGTCCGTCTCAGGCGGAGCTTCGCGCTGCGGCACGTGACCTTTCGCGCGGTTGAATAGCGTTAACCCTAAACCGCACAACGCAATCGGCACGAGAAAAAAGAACACGGCGCGCCAGTGAATATAGTCGATGATCAAACCGCCGACGCTGGGACCAATCAGCACGCCGGTGTGAAAGGCGGTCGTCATAAACCCTTGGGCACGCCCGGACAGTTCCTTGGGCGCCGCTTCCAGCGCCAGCGCACGCCCCTGGGTTTGCGTCATCGAAGCGCCGATGCCTTGAAACAAGCGAAACAGAATCAACTGACCGGCGGTCTGCGACAGGCCGCAGAGCATGGCGGCCACCGAGGAGACCACCAAACCGATGCCAAAAAGTGTGTGGCGCCCGTAGATATCGCCGATGCGGCCGAAAACGAACGACAGACTTATTTGCGAAATCTGATAGGCGATCACCGCCCATGAAATGCCGACGATGGTCGTCTGTAGACTCGCAGCCACGGTCGGTAGCGACACGGCGAAGATTCGGCTGGCGGTGCCGGCCAAGAAATTTCCCAGGGCAGCGTTGATCAGCAACGGCCAATTGATGCGTGTTGTTGACATCGGCAGGACTGGGCTCGGTGGCGCGCGAAATATCCGAAATGAAAACCGGACTTAGGCTGGCGGCTGCCAGTGTTCGTTGATCAGATCGATGCAAAGGAGCAACCCGGCTTCGGCCTCCGAGTGCGTCACGCCGCCGCGCCCTTCGCGCATTTCAAGTCGCGCCCGATGGATGCGTTCTAGGGGCGCGACGGCCTGCCCTTTGAGCCAACGTTGCTGCACCGCCCGGGACAATAGGTTGGTAAAATCGCTCTGCGCCCAGGGAGAAAGCCCTAGGCGCGCTCTAAGCCAATCACCGATCGCTTGGTCGCACAGAATAATCACGTCGTAGACGCCTAGCATCTGTGCTGCCCAACCGTTGAGGGCGCGGCTAAGCATGCGCATCGCGCGCCCCTCCGGCGAATGATGGCCGCAGCGCCGCTCCTTCTCTGCCAAATTAGCGAACAGCTCCTGCGTATCGACGGTCATCCGAGTTTCTATAGCACGTAAGTTTGCTTGGCCATAGCACTGAGCCTCGCTTGGCGGCAATCTGTTTGACAGGTGCATCGGCACATCCCTATGTTGGTCGAAAACTTTGGAGGTTCGATCATGGAGAAGCTCCCCCGCGGCGCCAATTTTCAACGCGCTTTGATGCTCTGGCAGATCGGTTTGCACATCGCCAGCGATCCGAAAACGCCCTATTACGGTCCGCGCGATATGTGCATTACCGTCGGCAGCGGCTCGCACGAAAACATGCAGCCCTGGCTGCGCATGTGCACCGGCTCGCCGATACTCGCCCACGGCATTTGCCGTGGAGAGCTGGAAGCGGCGATGATCAACCCTTCCGGGCTATTGACTCAAGCCTATCGCGGCACTGGGATTTTTCCGACGCCCCTGCCGGTGCGCATCATCGCCGTCTACCCATCGCTGGATCACTTTGTCTATCTCATCCATCCGCGCACCGGCTTGAAATCATTGGCTGAGATCAAAGCCAAAAAATATCCGCTGCGCCTGTCGATTCGCGAGGACGCCACCCATTCGACCCGCGTCCTGGTCGATCAAACCCTCGCGGCCTACGGCATGACGCTCAAGGACATCGAATCCTGGGGTGGCAGTTTTCAATTGAACGGCGGCCCTGGCGACGAGCGCCGCTTGCAAGCACTCAAAGATGAATCCATCGACGCCATCTTCGACGAAGGCTTACCGCTGTGGTTCGAAGCCGCCTTGGCGGCCGGCATGAAACCGGTGACGCTCGAGGACAAAGTGTTTAAATACTTGGTCGACGAGCTCGGCTGGCGCCGCTACACGATTGCGCCCGGGCGCTTCAAAGGCTTAAACGAAAACTATACCTGCATCGACTACAGCGGCTGGCCGCTCTACACCCGCGCGACACTGCCGGACGACGACGCCTACAAAATCTGCGACGCCATCATGGCGCGGCAAGAGGCGATCTATTGGGAGGAGTCCTACACCGGCGTCGGCCAATTGGGCGAAAACACCGACGCCACCCCGCGCGATGTGCCGCTTCATCCGGGAGCGGAAAGATGGTACCGCGAGCACGGCTTTAGAGTGTAGGAGAAAATTAGCGCCGCAGACGCTCACGCAGAGCTGCCAAGGTCGGCGCGATCGGCCCGACCTCTTGCGGCGGGATGGCCAGCGCTTCCGGTTGTTTCAAGCCGTGACCGGTTAGGTTGCAAACCACAATGTCGTCGCGCGCGATGGTGCCCCGGGCGCGCATCTGATTGGCGACGGCCACCGACACCACCGCTGCTGGCTCAGCGAAAACCCCGCAAAGACTGCCGGTTAGTGTCTGAGCTTCAAAAATTTGTTGATCGCCAACAGCCACCGCGGCGCCACCCGAATCGTAGACCGCCTCAAGCGCGCGCCAGCCGAGTGACGACGGGTTGCCGACTTGGATGCTCTCGGCGACCGTGTCACGCGCGTCGACCGGCTCGACCGTGCGCAGCCCCTTTGCGAATGCCTTGACGATGGGCGCCGCAGCTTCGCTTTGAGCGGCGACCAGCTTGGGCATTTTTTCAATCCAGCCCAACGAACGGAATTCTTTGAACCCCTGCCCCATGGCAAAGATGCCTGTGCCTCCGGCAGTGGGATGAATCACCCAATCGGCAATGACTCCATCGAGTTGATCGACCAGCTCATAAGCATAGGATTTCTTGCCGACGCGGTAGGGATTGGAGGACACGCAATCGTACCAGCCAAATTCACCCACCGCCCGGCTGTACAATTCGGCCACTTCGTAGTCGAACCGGCCGTCGACAACGACAACCTCCGCGCCATAGGCGCGGGCTTGAATAATCTTCGACAGCGCGGTCCCCGCCGGCACCATGACAACGCTCCGCATGCCGGCAGCGGCGGCGTAGGCGGCCACCGAAGCCGCCGCGTTGCCGGTGGAGATGACGCTGGCGACTTCAAACCCCATCTCTTTGCCTGCCGAGATGCCGACCGTATTGCTGCGGTCTTTGAGCGAGCCGGTGGGCAGAACTGTATCGTTCTTTAGATATAGATTTGGAATACCGATCCGCTCGCCGAGACGCTGCGCGCGCAAAAGCGGCGTGCTGCCCTCGCCCAGAGACACAATCGAAGCAGGGTCTCGCACTGGAAAAAATTCGCCCCAGCGCCAGATCGACAGATCGCGGCGCTGGCGCATGGTTTGAAAATCGGCGCGCGTCAGATGGTCGATCTGAACAGCCACTTCAACGATGACGTTGCATGACGGGCAGCGAAACGTCCTCTTGGTCGGCGGCTCTGTGCCACACAGAGGACACTGGAGGCAAAATTGTTTGGCCATCATTCGAATCCGCAGTCACCGGCAAATAGCGCCGCGCCGAAACGCGCTCTTGCCCATTTTCAACTCTCCACTTTCAATTTTCCATTAACTCGCGCGCTTTTCGACTTCGTTCAACGACTTTTCCAACTCGCCTTCGAGATCGCCGACGTCGAAACCGACGGCGCGGGCGCCGTCAAGGATAGCGATGCAAATCATGATCATATCGAGGCACTCGCGCGGCGGGGCTGCGTCAGGATGATCGTAAAGATAGTGATCGACGCGCTGCCTGAGGGTATGAAAGTCGCGCAAACAGACGACCGCCGGCAAGCCAGCCACCGGACCGGAATTTTTGACTACGGGCGCAAAGGCGATGCCGCCCGGATCGACAAGCGCGATCTGGGTGCCCTCTGCGAAAAGCAAAACCAAATAAGGCTCGCGGGATTCGGCATGCATCTTTTCCTCAAACGCGCTCAAGTCGCGCCACGAGATCTGCAATCTTTTCCCCGAAGCAACGTCGAGCAAGATGGCGCTCTCGACGTCGTAGGAAACCGCTTGGCGATGAGTCTCAGCCCACTGGCGAACCTTCAGCTTTGCTTGATCGACCGTCGAATCCACAACGAAATTTATATCAGGCGCGGCGCGCGGGAACTACTCCGCTGTAAGATTGACTTCAAGCGAAAAGGCCCCATACTAGCGGAGATTTCGCGCCACCCCATCACCATGAAACGCCGCGTCGGCTCGGTTTGACCGTTGTCACTGTGCACTCTGAGGACCCCACCGAATTTCGCCTGATCGAACGGCGCGCGCTGCGTTGGCTGTTGGTTCTGTACGGCCTGTTTATCCTCTACGGCACGTTCATTCCGTTTCGCTTCAACGACGATCCGGCGTTCCTGCAGTTGCAGTGGCAAGGGGTTTTCACACCTCCGTTTAACCAAGGTCGTAAGACCTTTTCACTCCTCGACGTGGCTGCTAACTTTTTGCTGTTTGTGCCGTTGGGTTTCCTCTGGGTCGGCAGCGCCTTTCGCAGGTTGTCCGCGGCCGGTTTCTTTGGCGCCCTGTTACAAGCTGGCTTGTGCGGTTTGCTGTTGAGCCTCGCCGTCGAGTTGGGCCAAGTCTATTCTCCCGGCCGCACGCCCTCAATCCTCGACGTGGCATTCAATGCCGCGGGTGCCGCCTTTGGCGGCGCGCTCGGCATTGTGATTTTCACAGGATTGCGCGGCGCCCTCGGCAAAAACTTATTGTTTGTCATCTGCTGGCGTCCCGCCCGGGTTCTGCTCGCCATGCTGGCCGTGGCGCCGGTCGCCGATGCCTTCTACCCGTTCCACCTCACCCTCGACGTCTCCACCGCCTGGTCCAACCTCAAGCGTGCCCAGTGGATGCCCTTTCTCGCCGGCACGCACCGCTATTGGCTCGACCTGGTGGTCGAGAAAGTTTTTGTCTATGCGGCGATGGCACATCTGGTCATTCTTGGTTTCAGGCAAAGCTATCGAACTGGCGGAGCCGGTGGTGCGCTAGGTTTCTGCTTCGCGCTCGGCTTTGCGGTCGAAGCAGGCAAACTGCTTTTCGTCGGCCGCGTGCCCAACGCCGAAAACTTTCTGCTCGCCGTTTGCGGCGCTCTCTTCGGAGTCATGGTGGTCACGCCGCTCAGTGAAACCCATTTCTGCCGGCGCCACGGCCGCCGGATCTTGCTGATACTGGCGCTTGCCCTGATGATTTATGCCCAACTGTCGCCGTTCGATTGGCTTGTGTCTTTGGCGGAGCTGCCGCAGCGCTGGCAGCGCGTCGAGTGGCTGCCGCTGGCAGCGTACTACGGCGCCGATCCGCAATCGGCCCTCTTCGATCTTGGCAAGAAGATTTTCATCGCCGGCCCTTTCGGCCTCCTGGTGGCGGCACGGCGCCACGCGTTATCGGGTAAGCCCGGGCGCAATCAAGCGCTTTTCTTTGGCTTGGCAATCGGCTTAATCTTAGAAGCTTGCCAGCGGGGGCTCCGCTCACGCACCCCTTCGATCACCGACGTGCTGCTTTTCGGCGCCGCTTCTTGGACCGGCGCGACGCTGTTTAGCCAGCGGCTAAGACTAATGAAATCGCAAACTCGGTCGTCTAATCGATAGGTCAGCTTGACAGCATGAGGGATTCCCGGCTAAGAGCTTGGCAGCCGCCTAGAATCGGGAGGCACAGCTACATTCACTAAGGAGGCGCTATGTTCGGACTCATTTGGACGATTGTTATCGGCTTTGTCGTTGGGGTCATCGCCAAGTTCATCATGCCGGGCAAGGAAAACCTGGGTTTTGTCTTGACCACCGTCCTCGGCATCGTCGGCTCCATCGCCGCTTCCTATGCCGGGCAAATCATCGGCTTGTACGATGCTGGCCAGGGCGCCGGGTTTATCGGCTCCATCGTTGGCGCCTTTGTTGTCTTGTGGGGCTACCTGAAAGTAAAGTCCGCCTAACTTCGGCAGCTCATCGTGCGCCGCATCGCGATATCTATATTGATTCTGTTCTCCCTCTGCGCGTCGGCGTCGCCGGCTTGCGCACGCGAGAAACGCGCCAACACCGGCGCGGAAATTCTCTTGGCCGAGCTGCCCAAAGAGGGACGCGCGACCTTGGCGCTGATCAAGCAGGGCGGCCCCTTTCCGTACAAACGTGATGGCATCGTCTTTGGCAATTTCGAAAAGCGACTCCCCGCGAAGAAGCGCGGTTACTACCGTGAATATACCGTGGCGACGCCGGGAGCGCGCGATCGCGGCGCGCGCCGCATTGTCGCCGGCGACGGCGGCGAGTACTACTACACCGCCGATCACTACAAGAGTTTTCAACGCATTCGGGAGTAACTCCATTGGCAAGTCTGAACGAGATTCTCGGCGATCCCAAACGCTGCGGCGTGTTTCGCTACGGTGGCGACTTGGACAGGCTGGAAAGCGCAGCCGAGCGCGCCAATCTCTCGCTGCACAAGCTTGATCTTAGCCTAGCCCGCAGCAAGAAAGACGCGCTCAAGAGCTTCGCCAAGACGCTAAAGTTCCCGACCTATTTCGGCGAGAACTGGGATGCCCTCGACGAATGTCTGAGCGACCTAGACTGGCTCGACGCGCCGGGCTGGATGCTAATCGTAACCGGCGCCGGCAAGTTCGCAGCGGTCGACGAGGAAAGCCTAGTGACGATTTTAGATGTGCTAAATAGCGCCGCTGAATACTGGAGCGAAGAAGGGAAACCGTTTTGGGCGATTGTTATCGGCGAGGGTCAGACTAAAGGCTTAGCCAACCTTAAACCTGTGCCCGAGAAATAAAATTCCGTGCTAGGTCGGCGCGCAGGTTGACAAATGCGCCGAACATCGGCTATTTCCAGGGGAACCAAGCTTTGAATAGCTCAACATTCGCTGCGTCTAAGAGTGCAAATTGGGCGGATATCCCGCCGAAAAAAAACCAGGAGGCATAGATGAAAAAATTGGTATTAGCAACTGCGTTGTGGTTTGCCGCGGCGGGCGTCGCGGGCATCGCAACCGCCGCCGACAAGGCGATGGAAAAGGAGAAAAAGGAAGCCGCCAAAGCTGAGGCGAAAGCAGAGACCAAAGCCAAGGAAGCGACCAAGGACGCCCCCAAACCGGCGGCAGCAAAACCCGGAAGTTTGATGGTCAACATCAACACCGCGAACGTTGATGAGCTGAAAGCTCTCAAGGGCATCGGTGAGACGCGGGCCAAGGACATCATCGAGTACCGCAAGAAAAACGGCGACTTCAAAACCATTGAAGACTTGGAAAAAGTTAAGGGCATCGGCCCCGGCACGATGAAACAGATTCGCGCCAATATCTCCGTGAGCGGCGACACCGTTGTCCCGAAAAAGGCCGAGCCGGCTGCCAAAGCCAAGGACACCAAAGCCCCGGCCAAAGCGATGGACAAAATGGAAGAAAAGGGCAAAAAATAACGCCTAGCACTCCCGGCAACAACCCCGCTCGCGGCAACGCGGCGGGGTTGTTTTTTTCCGCCAAAGTCATATCCAGAAGCTAAACGAAAGAGTGGCCGGGAGGATACCTATGCGGCTCGACAACGAACAAGAAAGTCGGAACATCGAAGATCGCCGCGGTTCACGGGTCTCACGCGGCGCCATTGGCGGCGGCATCGGCACCATCGCGTTGGCGCTGATCGCCATGTTTCTTGGTTTTGACCCGGGCGCGATCCTGCAAGGTAGCCCGCAATCGAATATTTCCAACGAACCACAGGTGCAGCAGGCCGGCGGGCGCGACGAAGGACGCGAATTTATCGCCAAAGTGCTCGGCAGCAACGAACGGGTCTGGGGTGAAATTTTCCAAAAAGCTGGACGCCAGTACGTTCCCCCTAAGCTCGTGCTTTTCTCCGGCGAAGAGCAGTCCGCCTGCGGCTTTGCTTCGGCGGCATCGGGGCCGTTTTACTGCCCCGGCGACCAAAAGGTTTACATTGACCTTTCCTTCTATCGTGAGCTAAGCCAGCGCTTCAAAGCGCCGGGCGATTTCGCTCAAGCTTACGTGGTTGCGCACGAGGTCGCGCATCACGTGCAAAATCAGCTTGGCATCATGGGTAAGGTGCAGGCGGCGCAACAGCGTTCCAGCGAGCGCGAGGCCAACGCGCTTTCGGTGCGCCTCGAGCTGCAGGCCGATTGCCTCGCCGGCATCTGGGCCAACTTCGCCAACCGCGATCGCAAAATCCTTGAACCAGGTGACGTGGAAGAAGGCCTAAACGCCGCTGCCCAAATCGGCGACGACACCCTGCAAAAGCGTTCCCAAGGCTATGTCGTACCCGAAGGCTTCCCCCACGGCAGCGCCGAACAGCGCGTGCGCTGGTTCCGCGCCGGCCTCCAATCCGGCGACATAAAACAGTGCGACACCTTTGCCGGACGCGGTGTGATGTAACCTCGTCTAAACGAACCATCCGGCTATGCTCATTGGCAGGTGGCGGCATCGCCGCCGCCTCTGTCTTGTTCACTCCGATCCCCGGCTCCCACTCGATTTTATTTGACAGGGTTTTCCCCTTTCTTTTAGACTCCGGCAGTTCCTAAACCAATTCGCTCGGGATACCGGGAGCACTTCATGATTTTGATCAAGGAACCTAAACTCGATCGGCTCAAGCGCGCAGCCCTTCCGGCTCTGTGCGTCGTTCTTGTCGCCATGGCTGTAACGAGCAGCGCCGCGGCACAAAAGGTGCGCATCGCCATGCCGGCCAAGAGCATGACGTTTTTGAACTTCTACGTCGGCGAGAAGTTCGGCATTTACAAAGCTGAAGGCTTCGATGTCTCTTTGGAAGTGATCAAGCCCGACGTCGGCGTGGCCGGCATGGTCGCCGGCGAGATCGATTATACATCGGCCATCGGTACCGCGATGCGCGCCGCCGCCACCGGCGTGCCGACCAAGGCGGCGATGTTCACCATGGATCGCGTGCTCGTCTACCTGTATTCCAAGCCATCGATCAAATCGATCGAAGAATTGAAAGGCGGCAAGACCGTCGCGTCCACCGGTTTGGTCGCCACACCAACTTTCGCGGCGAAGGCGATGGCGCGCGCCCATGGATTGAATCCCGATCGCGACCTGACGTTCGTCTTCACCGGCGACGCCGGCAATTCGCTGACCTCGCTGCTGAGCGGCGCCACCGACGCAGCGATGTTGTCCATGCCTTTTAATATCAAAGCCGAAGAGTCCGGTTTTCGAAATCTCGGCAATGCGGTCGATTATCTGCAAACCCCTTTTGCCGGGCTTGGCGCGACTGATGCGAAGCTGAAAAACAATCCCGCCCAGGTAAAGCGCATGATCCGCGCCACATTAAAAACGGTCGAGTACACCAAAGACCCGGCGAACCAGGAAAGAATCGTGGGCCTGTTAGTCGATGAGTTTAAGATCGACCGCAAGGCCGCCGCCGGCGCGCTGCGTGACATCATCCGGGCTTTCAGCAAAGATGGCACGACCACGGAAGAAGCCATCAAGATTGAAATCCGCGACATCCGCGAGCAAGCCAAGATCAAGAACGAAGTGCCGGTGAGCCAGGTGGTCGATTACAGATTGCTCGAAGAAGTGTTGGCGGAGATGAAGCGATAAAATTTTTGCGAAAAAATCGAAATGAATGACTCACCACGAAGACCCGAAGTACACGAAGTTCGGAAAACATATTTTCTTTCCTTACCTTCGTGATCTTCGTGCCTTCGTGGTGAACAATTCCGAAAACAAGCGATGCTCTGCAGTCGACCGCAGCGTCGAGCACCTAGGCGCCAGCGACGCCTTCATCATCCAACTGCGCCGCTTCCTGCAGCGCGCGATTAAAGAAGTACAAGCCGGCAAAGACGCACCGGGCACGATCTTCGATTCCCAACCGCGAGACTACGTGCATCTCCGCCGCGAAGCCGCTGATTTGCCAGCGGACGTTTCTTGGCGAACACTGTATTCAAATGCAGCGAATTCGTAGGGTGCGCATGGCGCACCCTACACGCTGAATAGTATATTGATTGTGCATGCCTCCGCGGAAACATAAACAATCGACTTGGTCGTCTGTCAAAGCGGCAGCATCAGGGCTCAGCCGTGATGACTTGCTTGCCCTTTTGCGAAATCTGTACGAGCTCTCGTCGAGCAACAAGCAGTTCGTCGACGCACGTCTGCGAATCGGCTCGGACCACGTCGCGCCGCACAAAAAAATAGTTAGTGACTGCATGTACCCAGACGTCCTTCGGAATCACCCTGTGCAGATTTCGAAAGCGAAAAAGGCCATCAGCGATTATCGCAAGGCGGCCGGAGATATTCACGGAGAGATCGATCTCATGATCCACTTCGTCGAATGTGGAAACCGATTCACGTGCGACTACGGTGACATTAACGAGCCATTTTACGATGCGCTGCTCAATATGTACGCGAAAGCTGTCCAGGCCGTAGCGGGACTCCCCGAGCCAGCGATGGCGCCGTTTCGAAACAGGCTATGGAAACTCACGGAAGCATCTCGCGGAATAGGATGGGGGTACCATGATGATCTATGTGAGGCGTACTACTCGGTGTTTCCCGAGGACGACGCCTGAAAGCTGCGTGTAACAATATGGGAGCCGAATGAGGTAAAAAATCAAAAGTAAAGATCTGACCTTAGTCTTCCCGGCGGTTCCTTAACGAAAGTCCAAGCCGCCATTCGTCTTCGCTGCTCCCGCAAATTGACACCGTTTCGAGTTATCGGATAACGTCGACGGACCGGCAACGTTTGCAGCGAAGGCAAGTCGAGTTCAATTTTATTTAACCGCAAAAATTTGTTGAGAGCTATGTAAATGCCAATACGTCGAGGAGAGGAATATCTCGAAAGCCTGAGAGACGGGCGCCGCGTGTGGCTGCACGGCGAATCGGTGGATGTCACCGCGCATCCCGGGTTGGCGGGCAGCGCGCGCAGCGTGGCTGGGGTCTATGATCTGCAGCATGACCCAGCACATCAAGATCTGCTGACAATGCCTTCGCCGGCGACGGGCCAGCGAGTGAGCCTGGCTTATCTGCTGCCCCATTCGGTCGAAGATCTCACTCGGCAGCGCAAGATGTATGAGTTCTTGGTGCGCCGTACAGGTGGCACGGCGGCGCGTCTGCCGCACCACTTGGCGACCGTCGTTTTGGGACTGCACGACTCTCGCGATATCTTCGGCCAAGAGAATCCGGCCTTCGCGGAGAACGTGACGCGCTACTTCGAGTATTGCCGTGAAAACGATTTGAGCATCGCGACGATTTTCAACGACCCGTTTCATCATCGCAGCCATCCGGAGTCCAAGCAAGAATATTTACGGGTGGTGGAGCGGCGGGCCGATGGCATCGTCGTGCGCGGCGCCAAAGGCGTGGGCACGCAGGCGCCCTACGCCAACGAAATCCTCTGCCTGACCCAGCCCAGACCCAACCTCCAGCCCGACGAAGTGATGTACTTCGCCGTGCCGGTCAACTCCAAAGGCCTCCAGCTCATCTGCCGCTCGTCGCTGACGCCGCCCAACCCCGAGGACCATCCGCTGAGTCCCCACTGGGACGAAATGGACGCCATGGTGCTGTTCGACAACGTGTTCATACCCTGGGATCGGGTATTCTATTTGCGCCAATCTCATCCCAAAGACCCCGGTCTCTACGCACAGCTCTTCCAAGGAGCCATGGGCATCGGCCCTTGGTATGTTTTAGTCAGGCTCGCGGTCAAAGCGGAGGTGTTGCTCGGCATCTGCGCGGCGATGGCGGAATATCTCGGTACTGCCAAACAACCGCACGTGCAGCTCGCCTTGGCCGACGCCATCCTCTACATGGAGACGATGCGAGCATTCATTCATGAGGCCGAATCAAATCCGGTGCGCTCGCCATCGGGCCTGACACTGCCCAACTGGACCCCGGCGCAAGCGGCGCGCATCTTTTCCATAGAGGGCTACCCTAAGATGTTACAGATGCTGCGCGAGCTGTGCGGCTCCGGCATCCTGATGTCGCCGAACCAAGCCGACATGAATAACCCCGAGATCGGCCAGCAAATCCAGCGCTATTTCGTGGGCGAGAACGAGCGCACGCAAGACATGTTTCGCATGTTGAAACTGGCGTGGGAGTACGCCTGCGATTCTTTCGGCTCGCGCCAGCTGCTATTTGAGATGTACAATGTCGCCAGCCTCGCCACCAACAAACAACGGCTAGTCGGCGCCTACGATCTGAGCCCGTACGTCCGTCTAGCCAAGGAATTGGCAGGCATTGACGGAAGGCGCGAGGCGTGAGGCCCTTCGATTGAACTCAGGACAGGCAACCCGGAAATGGTGCGCACGGCGCACCCTAGGTAACTCACACCTGTTGCCTCACGCCTCACGCTTTCTTCACACCGGCCAGCCATGCTTCGATAGATCAATCGGATTGCCGTCCGGATCATGCACGCGATATTCCGCCTCGCGATTGGGCGGCCTTTTATTAACATCGGTTTTCGCCTGCAGTCCTTTGCAAGCCTCGCGCACGGCCGCGACGTCGTCGACTTCGAAGCCAAAGTGATTGATGCCCACCTGAAGCTGAGGCCCTTCGATTTTACGCTCTGGGCCGATGGGAATGATCGCTAGATTGATATGACCGTCGGTCAAATAGGTCGCCGTGCCGACGCCGTGAACGATCTTCAAGCCGAATGCGGTCGTATAAAACTTCACGAGCTTGTCTACGTCTTCTGTGAGAATCGCGAGATGTCGAATGCGTGCCATCGTTAGTCCTCCTTTAACTGGGGCATCCTACTGAATCAGCAACAACTATGACAAGCTGTTCAGTCCTCTATTTCTGTGGTTGACTTCGCCCGCGCAATCGCTTTATAGGGATGCTGTCGCTGCCCGCGGGACCGAAGGAGTCTTCGCATGAAGTTCGCCAGCATTATACTAACTATCGCCAGCATCTGTGGCGCACTCTTCACGCCGGGCCGAATCGCGGCGCAAGATTTCTACCGCGGCAAAACCATTCGCTTTGTCGTTGCCTTTAGTCCAGGCGGCACTTTCGACGCCTACACGCGGGTCATCGCGCGCCACTTCGGCAAACATGTGCCGGGTAATCCGACGATCGTGGTCGAAAACATGACTGGCGCCGGCGGATTCATCCAAGCCAATTTCATGTACCAGCGCGCCAAGCCAGACGGCCTGACCATCGGCAACAACCAAGGGAGCTTCATCCTGCAGCAAATCCTCGGCGCCAAGGGCATCGAGTTCGACAGCCGCAAGTTTGAATACCTCGGCGTGCCGACGGAATTTCACCCGGTGTGCGCACTGACCAAAGTAAGCGGTTACACCAACATGGAGCGCTGGTTCGCCGCCAAAGAACCGGTGCGGTTGGGCGGCATCGGGCCCGGCACCGGTCCGTCAGACATCGCCCGCGCGGTGAAAGCGGCGCTGCCGAATTTGCCGATCCGCGTGGTCGACGGCTACAAGGGCGCGGCCGACGTGCGCCTGGCTGCCGACGGCGGCGAGTTGGCCGGCTTCTGCGCCGCCTGGGAAGGTATCAAACTGCTCTGGCGCAAGTCCATCGACAGCGGCGACGTCTCGGTAGTCCTGCAAGTGGCGCCGAAGAAACATGCCGAGCTGCCCAACGTGCCGCTCGTCATCGATTACGTCAAGAGCGACGAAGCCAAGCAGATTCTTAAATACGCCGTGCAGGACGTGGCCGTGTTGCAGTACTTGTATTTCTTGCCGCCGGCGACTAACAAAGAGACCGTGCGGCTCTTGCGCAAGAGTTTTCTTGACACGTTGAAGGACGGTGACTTTCTCGCCGAGATGAACAAAGCCAACCTCGCCGTCACGCCGGTGGGCGGCGAGGTGATCGACGGCATCGTCTCGGGTTTATTTAAGCTAGATACGCAGATGGTCGGGAAACTAAAAGGCGTACTGGTGCCGTAGCGCCGACACCAGGGGGTCGCCCCTACAAAGATTCGGATGACCGGTAGTCGCGAGTTGAATCCAGGACGCATTGTTATTTCGCAGGAGGGCGCGATGAATCGCGCCCCTACATGCGGATCGTTTTTGCGTTCTTTGCGCTCTTTGCGGTTAAATTCTCCGGATTCCGAATCCGGGCGCGCAGCGCCTTTTGTGCCCATGTGCTCTTTATGGTTAAAGCTCTTGCCGGATTCGGTTGCCGCTGCCGCGCTGGCTGCTTCGTGGTGAGATCAGATATTCCCTTGTAGGAGGAAAACATGGAACGTAAACTTATCGACGCCGACGGCCACGTGCTCGAGGACGAAACTCTCTTAGATTTTCTCGAAGAGCCCTACCGCAGTTGCCGCACCCAGGGCGGCATCATCGGGCCGATCCGCCAAGTTATGGGCAATGTGTTTCCGGCACTGGACTTCCTGCACTTGGCGACGTTCAAGCGCAGCGAGCGCGCCTTCGGCGGCGGCAAGCGCGTCGGCCCGGAGGAGTGGGTCAACTTCTTGGAAGTATCCAAGTTCGAAACCGCATTTCTTTACCCCACCGCCGGCTTGTCCATGGGCAACATCGTCCATCCCGACTGGGCCTGCGTGGTCGCTCGCGCCTATAACAATTGGCTGCACGAGCGCTACATGAAGCGCAGCCCCAGATTAAAGGGAATGGCGCTGATCCCGATGCAGGACGTCACCGAAGCGGTCAACGAGCTGCGCCGAGCGGTAAAAGATCTGGGCATGCCCGGCGCCATGCTGCCGTCGCGCGGCCTGCCCTTCGATCTCGGTCACCGCACCTATTGGCCGGTCTATGCTGAAGCAGAGAAACTCGGCTGCGCCCTCGCCATCCATGGCGGCTGCCATCACGGCATGGGGCTCGACACGTTTGAAACTTTTGTGCCGATCCATGGATTGGGCCATCCGTTGTCTTTGATCATCGCTTTCTCCGGCATGGTTTATCATGGCGTCTTCGATCAGTTTCCCAAACTGCGCCTCGGTTTTCTCGAAGGCGGCGCGGCCTGGGCGACGTTTTGGATGGACCGCATGGACCGCTCGCACCACTACTTTGGCGAATTAAATCTGCGCGAGCGCTACAAAGGCCCGTCGATGCAAAAGAAGCCGAGTGACTATGTCAAGCTTCCTAACGTTTACATCGGCTGCGAAGGCGGTGAAGACGGCTTAGACTACCAGGTCAAGCGCAGTGGCAACGGCCACTTTCTGTTTGCCAGCGACTTCCCGCACGAGATCGGCCCGGAGGACATTCTCCACGAGATCGAAGAGGTCGAAGAGTACGTGGGACTGACGGACGAAGATAAGACAGCTATCTTGGGCGGCAATGCCCGGCGATTTTACAATATGTGAGAGATAGACTAACTCACCGCGAAGACACGAAGACCGCGAAGGGAAGAAAAGATTTTTCTGAAAGACGCCTTTTTCCGCACTTCGTGGTCTTCGTGCCTTCGTGGTGAACGATGTTTTTTCCTTTTAGATAGGAGCACGCTGATGGCACCACACATTCACGGCCCGCTTTACTACGAACGCATGGGCCGCACCGGACCGGTGCTCGCGTTTATTCATCCCAACCCAATGGATCAGTCGTGTTGGATTTTTCAGCTGGCGCACTTCTCGACCTGGTATCGCTGCATGGCGATCGACGTGCCGGGCTATGGCCGCTCGCCCAAGGCTAGCGCCGGATTGACCATGGACGACATGGCGCAGGCTTGCTGGGAGGCGATCGATGAAATCGCGCCGGGGGAAAAAGCGATTCTAGTCGGCTGCTCGGTCGGCTCGTCGATTGCGCCGTTCATGTTTCATCAGCGCCCGGACAAAACCGCGGCGCTGGTCGTCTGCGGCACGGGTTACAACCCGACCAAAGAATTTACTAAAAAGCGCATCGACAATTACACCGCGGAAGGGATCAACTACCGCTGGCGCTACACCTTCGAGGACATGAGCGCCGCGTTTCGCACCACGCCGCTGGCGCATTACTTCGCCAACATGTTCACCGAGCGCAACGACATGGCTGACGTGGAAACGATCATTCACCAATTCCGCGCGTTGGCGCAGCCCTACCCGGAAGGTCATCACGAGCGCATCGCCTGCCCGATGATTATCTTGACCGGCAGCGAAGACGGCAGCCACCCGGGCAGCTTCGCGCTGCAGCAGCGCGTGCCCAATTGTGAATTGAAAGTGTTACCGGGAGCGGGCCACGCCTGTCAGCTCGAGCAGCCGTGGCTGTTCAATCGATTCATGATCGAGTTTCTGACCAGGCATGGGTTGTTCCCGGGAAAATGAAGAAGGGCCGCTAGTTCTTGACGGCACGCTATGAATTGCCATCATGGCCTCTATCCAAGTCCTCAGCGAGCCCATCGAGTTTCATTGCGATCACCGTGGTTTGGTTTTTGAGCCATTGCTAGCCGGCCAATTCGACGCGCAACGCAACCTCCACGTTGTACTGACGGCACCCGGCCATGTGCGAGGCAACCATTACCATCGGCAAGGCACCGAGGTACTTGCAGTCGTTGGCTCCTGGCTGATTCGCTATCGAGAAAACAACGCTATTAGAGAACTCACCCTCGGCGAGAAACAAGCCATGCGTATGACAATCCCGCCGGGGATTGCGCATGCATTCAAATACATCGGAACCGGTTCAGGACTTCTTGTCGCCTTTACCGACTTGGACCGCGATGCGGCGTTGGCTGACGTGGAGAAGGACGTACTGATCGCCCCGTGATTTTCTCTTGTAATTTTTCACTGCCGGTTATAAGCGATTGCTAATCTCATTATCGACGGAGGACAACCGATGGCACAGGTACAGAATTGGGATTACGAAGCCGACGTCGTGGTGATCGGTGCTGGCGCGGCCGGGCTGCCCGCGGCGATCAAAGCGGCCGACGGCGGCGCCACGGTCATTGTCGTCGAGGCGAATTACGACGTTGGCGGCCATGCGATTGTCAGCGGCGGCAACGTGCCGCTCGGCGGCGGCACCAGCGCGCAGAAGAAATACGGCATCAAAGACTCGCCTGATATTGTTTTTTCCGACTTGACCGACTGGACGGTCCTGGAGAACAACGGCTGGCCCAACTACCGCTACAACGACCGCGAGGTGATGCGCGCCTTTGCCGACCACTGCGCGCCGACGTTTGAATTTCTTTTAGAGAATGGCGTGAAGTTCAAAGAAATCGCGCCCGACAACCAGGGCGGCCACTGTTTGGGCAACACCGCGCCACGCGAGAACCACGCGTTTTGGACCAAGGGAGCGGGCCCGGAAAGCCCCAACGCGCGGCCAGGCACCGGCGTGATCAGGCCGTTGGAAGATAGCGCGCGCAAGAAAGGTGTGCGTTTCTTGCTCAACCATCAGATGACCGGCTTCGTGCGCGAAGGGCAGAAATCCGGCCGCGTGATCGGCGTGACCGCCGAGTACAGGCCGCGCATCATGCCCGGCCAGTCGACGCCGCTGAAAAGCTTTCGCTCCGACGGCAACATCGACGATACCAAACCGTCGTGCAGCGTGCGCGCCCGCAAAGCGGTCATCGTTGCCACCGGCGGCATGACCAGCGACGTCAACTTCCGGCGCATGTTCGATCCGCGCTTGACTGAGGTCTTGACCGTCGCCGGCGAGCCCTACAGCTATCAAGACGCCAGCGGCGAGCGCGCCGCCATGGACATCGGCGCGGCGCTGTGGGGACTGGTCAACCAGACCCTGGAGGTTGGCGACCAGATTCGCACCCAACGGGTGCTCGGCACCAAGTGGAACTATATGAACTGGGAGCTGGAGTCGCCGATTTTTCCGCTGGTGAAAGCGGTCGGCCTGACCCTCAAAGATTGGCAGAACGTGATTCTCGTCAACCAGGTTGGCAAGCGTTTTTACGACGAGACCAAGGGTGACTATCCGCACGGCAATGTCGCCGGCGACATCGATCCTTATACGCACAATGACTTTCGCAATCACGACAAGATTCACTTCCATCCCAACCACTACAACTTCTTTAACGCTGCGGTGGCGATGAACGAATATTCCGAAGCGCCGGAGTATTCCGCCGGGCCGATCTGGGCAATCTTCGACGCCGATGCGGTGGCGCGCAACAAATGGATCGTCGAGCCGCCCCACGTCGACCCGGACGGCTATTTTTTCAGCGCCAATACCATTCGCGAATTGGCCGGCAAGATCAAAAGCGAGTTTCAAGCCAAACCGATGAAAGGCGAAGTGCTCGAAGCAACGGTGGCGCGCTACAATTCATTCGTCGACAAGGGCGTCGACGAAGACTTCAGTAAGCCAACGCCGAAATACAAAATCGAAAAGGCGCCCTTCTATGCCGCCTGGGGCACGCCCAACGTGCACGACACCCGCGCGGGCTTGCGCATCAACGGCAACTGCCAAGTCCTCGACATGGACGGCAAATTGATTGCCGGCCTGTACTGCGCCGGCGAAAGCGCAGGCGGCTTCAACCAGCACGGCTTGGGCCGCTGCACGACGCAAGGATTTATTTCCGGGATGAGCGCGGCGAAGGAAAAATAAGCTGGCCAGCGCTCGTTCAAGCGGTTCATCCTTCCCTCGATATACGTTACACGCTACTTGGGACGGTCGGAAAAAATACCGTTTCCCCGTCCGCCCCGAGTAGCGAATAGCGAGGAAGTAAGCCCGCAGGGCTGGATCAGGGGCGCTCAGTCAAAATCCTACCGCCCATGACCTCTGTACCCAGCGAAGAAAATTCTTATCAACGGGACCACGCTCTGCGCATGCTTGCGAGCTATGCTCATTGGACCGGCAAACACCTAATCGAGCCTGAGCTGCCGCCGAGCGAACGAGCGCGGCGGCTCTTCGAAGCGCCCTTCGCAGCCCTATCCCACAATACTGCCGCCGATCCGATCTTGAACTATGCGAATCGTACCGGGTTACAGCTTTTCGAGCCTTCCTGGGCGGAACTCATGCAAACGCCGTCGCGCCAGACTGCTGAGCCCATGCATCGCGAAGAGCGGGCGCGCCTGCTCGATGCCGTTACCAAGCGGGGCTTCATCGACGACTACCGCGGCATTCGTATTTCCAAAACCGGCCGCAGGTTTCTCATCGAGCGAGCGACGGTGTGGAATCTCCTCGATGAAAACGGCGCCCCGTATGGTCAGGCAGCGACTTTCAGTCAGTGGCACTATCTCGAATGACAATGAGGCAAACACAGGGAGGACGCGATGATGGCAAAGGCTCTAACTCTAATCCTGCTCCTCCTCCGCGCCGAGGAAATAGCCAAAGCGCAAGCCGCGCGATGCAAAGATTCTCATAACGCATTTCACCGAATCTGTTGGCCGACAATTGTTTAATATCGGCGACTCATGTACTGCTGCTAAAAACGCCTGCGGCGATGCTTGATTTTTATTCGCCATGCCATCGATAACGTGATCCCCAAACTTTCAGAACTATTCTATGGTTGGCGCATGGTCGGACTATCGGCCGCCATGCGCGTGCTTGGCGCCGGTCTACACAGTTTCGGCTTTACGATCTTTTTCCTGCCGTTAAGCCAAGATCTCCACCTGAGCCGCACCGCGACTTCCTTCGCGTTCTCCCTCGCGCGCGCTGAGGGTGCCATCGAAGGGCCCCTTGTCGGGCACATTCTCGACCGCTACGGCCCGCGACCGGTGATGTTCGCGGCCATATTACTGATGGGGTTTGGTTACCTGCTACTTTCTACCGTCGACGGTTACGCGATGTTCCTCGTCGTGTATCTCGGCATGATCTCGATCGCCCACTCCGGTGGCTTCATGCACGCGCCGATCGTATTGGTCAATAGTTGGTTTATTCGCCAGCGCGCCCGCGCGATTACGCTCAACAGCGCGGCTTTCAGTCTGGGCGGAGTTTTGATCGCGCCGATTCTTAGCGTGATTGTCTTGTCCTGGGGTTGGCGCATTGGCGCCGCCTTTGCCGGCGTGATGTTCTTGCTGATCGGCCTTCCGATATGCATGGCGATTCGCCGCTCGCCGGAGAGCATGGGGCTTTTGCCCGACGGCGATCCGCCGCAACCTTCACAAGCAGAGTCGCAGCGCACAGGAGCAGCTCGGACACCAGCCAAAGAAGTGAACGTTACGGCCAGCGATGCGTTTCGCTCGTTTACTTTTTGGACTTTGGTATTCGGCAACGCGATCCGCAACATGGCCTACCACGGCATCTCGACGCATTTTGTGCCGATCATGGTCTGGAAAGGCATGACGCAGGCTCAAGCGGCGTTCTTGCTCAGCTCTTTCGCGCTACTCGGCTTTATCAGCACCTTGGCGTTCGGCTGGTTTGCCGACCGCATGAACAAACCGCGGCTGGTATCGACGATCCTGTTCATCGCTGCCGCCGGCATGTTGCTGCCGCTGTTTGGCAATTCAATCTGGATACTCTGGCTCTTCACACTCCTGTTTACCTGTGTCGAAGCGACCTATGCCGTCGGCTGGGCGGTGGTCGGTGACTTCTTCGGTCGCACCCACTTCGCCAAGATCCGCGGCTACATGAGTTTCTTTTACATGTGGGGTGGCGTCGTCGGGCCGGTGATCGCCGGCGCCATTTGGGACCGCTGGCAAACCTACGAGCCGCTGCTCTGGGGCTTGATCGTCTTGTTTACCATCGCCGGCATCACCTTTGGCATGCTGAGCAAGAAATGGGCAGCATTGCGAGCGCCATCGAAGAGCCCGCCGGGAGAATAAGCCGTGATGAAGCGTAGCTGCTTGCCGCGGTAGAAGTCAGCCACCGAAGATGGCGGCGAGGGCTGGCGGTCAAGCGAATGGCTCCACGACAACCGCGAGGAAGCAGTCAAGTTTCCGGCCCAATTACAAAACTTGACCGCAAGTTTGACATGACGGGGATTTTCTGGCTCTTTTCAAATTTTGCGAAGGGAGCCATCGCCATGCAAGCATCATCGATCAAGGTAGGAGTCATTACCGACCAGACGGGCCCACTCTCATTTATGGGCATCGCCAACGCCAATGTGGCCAAGATGGTCATTGACGACATCAACGCCAAGGGCGGCTTATTGGGGCGACACGTAGAGCTGTGCCTTGAGGACGGTGCGACTACGGACAGTGTCGCGGCGGCCAAAGCCACTAAGCTCGTCGAGCGCGACCACGTGGACGTGATCTTCGGCGGCATCTATAGCTCCACGCGATAGGCGATCAAGGGACCGGCTGTCACAGACGGTAAGAAGCTCTACCTCTATCCGGAGCAGTATGAGGGGCAGGAGTGCCACCCGTTGATTTTCTGTACCGGCCCCGTGCCGGCGCAGCAGCTTGAGCCGCTGATTCCTTGGCTGATGCAGCAAACCGGCGCGAAGAAATTCTACTTGCCGTCGGCGGATTATATCTGGCCGCACACGATGAACCGGAGAGTGCTTGAGCTAGTCACGGCAAATGGCGGCGCCATCGTCGGAGAGGAATATTTTCCTCTCGATCACGCCAATTATGCCAAGACAGTGGACAAGATTACCTCCACCGGCGCCGAGGTCGTTTTCAATACCATCGTCCCGCCCGGGCTCACGCCGTTCCTAGAGCAGCTTTACAACTCCGGCTTCGCGCGGCGCGGCGGCAAGATCGTTTGCACTTACTTCGACGAGAACTTTCTCAATTTGGTGCCGGCTGATCATGTCGAAGGACTCTACAGCTGCCTCGACTACTACCAGGAAATCAGCGATCCCTTCAGTAAGGAACTGCTCGACCGTTACAACAAACTGTATTCCGGCAGCGCCAAATTTACCGCCGGCAGCGCGTGCTCGGGCATGTACCGTGCGTTGAGGCTTTGGGAAGCCGCCGTGAAAGAGGCCGGTTCGCTCAAGCAAGAAGACGTCATCAAGGCGCTAGACCATGCAAGGATTGCCGAGGGGCCGGGCGGTCCGGCTGAAATGGTGCCGGGGCAGCATCACGTGCGCATGAACATGTACATCGCCCAGGCGCAGAACAGCCATTTCAAGGTCGTCAAAAGCTTGGGAATGGTCGACCCCAAGGAATGCATGCAGGGCGTAAAGTAAGCGGCTGCAGCTTTCCTCGTCTAACTGATAGCGATCCGATGGATCGCCACTTTTTGCCCGACGCCTTTCACTTGCACATGGTCGGCGGAGGCTCGATGCGCTGCGACCAAATCGGCGACGCCTGGGGCTTCCATCACCTCCTGGCTGATACACACTTCGTCGCCCTCAACCAACCCTTGCACGCGCGCGGCGATGTTTACGTCCTGTCCGAAATAATCGATCCGGTCATTGAGCGACACCGCGACCGACCGGCCCTTGTGGATGCCGACCTTCAGGATGAGCGGCCGTGAAACGGTCCGATTGAAGCGCACCAGTTCCTGGACCATCTCGATGCCTGCGCCGACCGCGTCACGAGACCGTTCAAAAGCCGCGAGAATCGCGTCGCCGATCGTCTTAACGATGATGCCGGAGCGTGCGCTGACAACCTTGTTCAGGATCTCGAAGTGCTGGCGCACTAAAAAATAGGCGTTCAAATCGCCCACCGTATCGTAGAGCGAGGTCGAGCCCTTCAGATCGGTGAAGAGGTAGGTCATGTCGGCGACGGGCAAGCCTTCGCCTTCGTTAATGAGCTGCGTCTTGTACAGCTCGCGAAACGTCGGCGTGAGCAGCAGCCTCTTGCCGGACAAGAACCGTTCGTATTCGACCCGATGCGGTTCGAAGGCCGGAGGATACTGAATCATCCAGAAACGGCCGAGCTCGTTCATCCGATTGGCGATTTCGATTCGATGTTTGCCGGGGTGGACGTCGGCGACCTGCCGGAACGAAAAACGCCCCTCGCCCAAGACTTTATCCCGCGGCTCCGTTGGCCGGTTCGGCACCAGGAATTTGCCGCCGTCGAGTTGGATCTGCGTCCGTTGCGGTTCGGCGGTTTGCCCCTCCACGAAGAAAACCAAGAGCAGGTTGTGGCTCAGATCGAGCACTTCGAATCGGCCAGCAGAAATATCAAAGTCGAAGGCACACTGCTGGTGCGCATCGATGTCGACGAATTTTCGCGACAAAGCCGCGACCAACTGCTCAGGGGTCATGCCGTGCGGCGGCTTGAAGCCCTTGGCGAAATGATAGCGCAGGTAATAGTCCTCGACGGACAGCGCTTTGGGGTGGTGAAAAATGTTGTATCGAATCTTTTCAGGAAGCGTGAAGGTCACCTGGATATAGTCGTCGAGCCCCACCTCATTGATCGCGTTGCAGAACTCGCACTGAAAGCGCGGATGGACCTTGTCCAGCTCGCGAAAGCTGCCAGCAATCTGGGGACAGTACGCGCACAGAAGCTGCCAATCCATCTCGAACAGACCGACTTTCGCCGCATGGATGAACAGCTCTATAGCGTCTGCTTCCGATAGGCCGGCCGTGCTGCCATAATGGATCGGGTTGACGCGAAACAGATCGTAATCGTCGGCCGTGCGAATGAAGTGCTCCAGCGCGGGCAGCACAGGCGACGCCCAAGCTTTGGCCGCCGCTAACTCCGACAGCCGCTGCCGTAAGACTATTTCGTCGACGGGGGAAGGACTGGTCATGCGCAAGGCCTACCACACCGGGAAACCCGCAGCAAATGACGGAACCCGCACTAGGTCAAATCGAACGTGGCTGCATGGACAAAATCACTGCGGCTTTTTGAGGCGCTCGATCTGCGCTTTGAACTTCTCACAGGGGTCTTCGTTGTCGACGCGCGGGGTAAACCAAAGATAATCGAAGGGCGCGCGGCCCGCGTCCTCGGGCAAAGCATACAGTCCTGGATCGACAGCACGCTCATCGACCTCGGTAAAAGCAATGCTGACAACCCGCTTATTCCCCGCCGCTGCCGCGAGATAGATGGGCACACCGTAGTCATTACGCCCATGGCCTGATCCAGCGATCAACACAGCGCCGTCGGCAGTGGCGCCCTTGATCAGACTCCGCGCCATCTGCGCGTCTCTGGCGCGCTGCACTTCGACCATCGCGTTGACGCTCGCCTCGGAGCCGTAGCCGCAATGGGAGTGGCGAATGTCCGCGGCCATTCTAGCTCGCAGCGGATCGGCTAGCGGCCGATCCAACCCCAACTCACGTGTCAAAGACGCATCGAGGGCTTGCCCATCGCGGCTCATTTTCCGTGCGGTGCTATTCGACAGATTGGCCGCAATGATCGGCTGTCTTGCGCCAAGCGCCGCTTCGGCAATGGGTTGGTACATCGCCCAGTCCGGCCAGCCGCTCGTGTCCCAGTTCACTGCCGGTCCCAAACCGGCGGCATCTTTCGGTGCTCGCGCCAGATGACTCGCGATCGCGTCGGCGTCATCGGCGGTGTACATTTCAAACGCCACGGCAGGTCTTCGCCCAGCCCCAATCAGCGTCCGTAATATATCAGCTTGCAAACGGTGATGATCGGGATTGTCGTGCTTCTCACCGAGCAGCACGAAATCGGCGCGTGCCAAGCGGGTATCGAGATCGCGGCGGTCGATAAACTTCCCAGCCGCTACATCCCAGATACGACCGACAAGCACGTGGTCGCGGCCGAGCGGGGCTTGCCACGAGGAGGCCGAACATGCCGACAGAACGTTCAGCAGCCCTAACAGGGGAATCCAACCAACTGACGGCCTTCGCATACAAGCAGGATAACACGCGGGACGACGGGTTGCAGACCGCAACACTTCAAGTTATCTCAGTGCAAGTCTTTGGAAACTATTTAGTGGGGCCCGCAACAAGCTGCGGGAAGTTTATAGGCCATGGCAGCTCCCAACGAACAGCCGAAGCCCGATAGGCGCGCGGTCTACTCAGTCGATCAATTTCTCACGCTCTACGCACCGGCGTTCATCTTCGCCTTAGGCGCGAGCATTGCAACTCCAGTCATCCCGGTTTTCGCAAAATCCTTCGACACCGGCTTCGGCGTCGCGTCGCTGGTTATCGTCATACACGCGTTGGGCGGGCTTTTCGCCGCACTGCCCACCGGTTTTTTACTCGACAAATTTGGCCGGCGGCCGGTGCTATTCATCGGCCCTACGGTGATGGCGCTGTCCTCTATTCTCACCGCGGTCGCGAGTTCTTTCCCGGAGCTGCTCGTCTACCGTTTTATCGGCGGTTGGGCGATGGAGATGTGGCGCCAGGCGCGGCTTGCGGTCGTCGCCGATCGTAGCCGGCGCAGCCAACGCGGCCGGCAGCTGACCGGCATGGTAGGCGTCGAAGCCTCGGGCCGCCTTATCGGTCCGGCGGTTGGCGGTTTCTTAGCGGCGTGGAGCATTCGCACGCCGTTCGTCGTCCACGGCATTTTGGCATTGCTGGCAATTGTCCCGAGCTTTTTTCTCGTCAAAGAAACCGCGCCTCTGGCCAATCGCCGTGGCGCACAGAATGACGACGCGCCGCTCAGCAACCGTGAGCTCTGGCGCATGATTCGCGACGGTGGCTTGGTCGGGTTTTTTCCCGCCCAGTTTTTCGCGTCGATGACCCGCGGTGTGCTTTGGGGCGGCACGCTGCTGCTCTACGCCACGTTTGCCTACGGCACCAGCGCGCAACTGCTAGGCGGGCTCGCCACAGCGGCCAGCGTTATCGGCATACCGGTCACGCTTTCTTGCGGCTACTTGATGGACCGCTTCGGCCGCAAGACCACGATGGTGCCTGGTTTTACCCTGATCGCGCTGGGCCTTTTGTTCCTCGCGTGCGGGGCCCAATGGCACTGGAGCCTCGTCAGTTTCATCGCCGGTTTCTTCTGGGTCCACGGTGGCCACAGTGTGACCTCGGGCAGCATGCAGGTGATCGGCTCCGACATGGCGCCGGCCAACGCCCGCGGCCGCTTCTTTGGCATTTGGCGGCTGGTCGGCGAGATCGGCGCCCTGGTCAGCCCGCTGTTGTTCGCCTTCGTCGCCGAACACTTTGCCTACAGCGCCGCTTTCGCGCTCTTTGCCCTCTGCTCTTTCGCCACCGCCCTGCTGCTCGCCTTTTCAGTCAAAGAGACGCGCCATTCGGGACGGCGCAGTGAAGATAGCTGACAAGCTCGTTACCAACGCCGCAACAGCAACCTTGGCATTCTTCGGAGCGCCTACGCATTTTGGCGAATAACCAGGGGATAGAGAAAATAGAGAGCATTTGGCTGATTGTATGTTAAGATCGACGCTCGCAGCATGAACGCGCGCCTTACATACCCAGCTGTTCCTGGCTCGCAGCTCCAAGCGGCGCCGCTTTGGCCAAGAGTTCTCTTGGTCGAAGACGTTGCGATTAGCCAGGTGTTGGCCGCCGAAACCCTCAAGGCGTTGGCGTGCGCGGTGGTTATCGTCGGCGACGGCGAGGCTGCGGTCGAGCGCGTGGCTCGGGAAAAATTCGATTTGATTCTCATGGATTGTGAGCTGCCAGGCATAGACGGTCTGGAAGCGGCGCAACTGATTCGCTGTGAGTTGCTTGCCGCCGGTTCAGCAAGCCCACCCATCATCGCTTTTACAGGCAATGACGAGCATGATTATCGACAGGGGTGTTTGTTGGCGGGGATGAGTGGCTTTCTCAATAAGCCGCTGAATCTGAGCGGGCTCAGCGAGATATTGCGGCACCATCTTCCAGGCTATGACTTACCCGATTCTCTACCTACAGCGGCCTTTCCGACGCAGCAGTCACTCGACGGCGCGCCGTTGACGTCGGAGCCGGTCATCGATCGCAAGGCTCTCGATGCCATCCGTGCCTTGCAGCGGCCGGATGCGCCGAATCTTGTTGCCCAAGTTATCAATAAGTTTTTCCTTCATGCGTCTAAGTTATTACATGACCTTGAACGAGCCCTACGGGACGGCGACGCGGCGGCTGTGAGAGACGCGGCACACGGCCTAAAGTCAAGCGCTGCCACAGTTGGTGCCATCGCCCTAGCGGCGCAGTCCCGGCGAATGGAGGCTGTGGCGCGACAGAACGATTTCGTGGCCGCAGGGCAATCTTTGGCTCAGCTGCTGATCGAGCACGACAAAGCCTTCAAAGCGTTAAACCGGGAATCCAACGAGCTTGAACGATGAGTAAGCCGTCGAAGGAGGAAAACCAGCCGCTGGTGCTCATCGCCGACGACGATCCGGCAATGTGCCTGCTGATGACCGAATCGTTGGAACGGGCCGGTTTTCGCACCGTCGAGGCGCACGACGGCAATGAGGCGTTGGCCGCGTTTCAGCGCCAGCAACCCGACGTGGTTGTCCTCGACGTCAAAATGCCGCAGCAGGACGGCTTTGCCGCCTGTGCCGCAATTCGCCAAAAACCTCGCGGCGAACATGTCCCGATCTTGATGGTTACCGGGCTGGACGATATCGATTCGATCAACCGCGCTTTCCAAGTGGGCGCCACCGACTTTGTTTCCAAGCCGATTAACTGGACGGTCCTGAGTCATCATGTGCGTTATCTTTACCGCGCCGGACGCGCCATGATCGAGCTGCGTCAAAGCCAAACCGATCTCAAACATCAAGCTGAACAGTTGGCACGCTCCAATCGCGATTTAGAACAGTTTGCATACGTGGCCTCGCACGATCTCCAAGAGCCGCTGCGCATGGTGTCGAGCTACGCAAAGATGCTGGCGAAACGCTACGACGGCAAGCTGGATAGCACCGCCGATGACTATATTGGCTTTGTTCTCGATGGCGCCGAGCGCATGCGCCAACTGATCCAGGATCTGTTGAAGTACAGCCGGGCCGGCACGAGCCCAGCGCCGCTGGGCCCGGTCAATGTGGCGACGGCGTTGAGCCAGACCTTGGAGGATCTCGACGTCGCTATTCAGAGCAGTCGCGCCACGGTCACTCACGACGAGCTGCCCATCGTGATGGCCAACGAAACCCAGATGAAACAGCTCCTGCAAAACTCGATCGGCAATGCCATAAAGTTTCACGGCGACAAGGCGCCGCAAATACACGTGTCAGCGGAACGCAAAGGATGCGAATGGCGATTTGCCGTGCGCGACAACGGTATCGGCGTCCCCGCCGAGTTTGCCGAGCGCATATTCGTCATGTTCCAACGCCTACATTCACGCGAGACCTACCCCGGCACCGGCATCGGGCTCTCGATCTGCAAGAAGATCGTCGATCACATGAACGGACGCATATGGGTGGAGCCCAACCCGGAGGGCGGCAGCTCGTTCTTTTTTACCATTCCGGCGTAAGCTTAGACCGGCAAAAAGTTCAGTATAGCCCGTCACAGTTCGTCGCGCTGCGCGCTGGAGGGCGGCGGCGGGTTGTCGGCGGCTTGATGCAATAACCGTAGCGAGGTTTCGATCATCGGCTGGTTCGCGTCGAGAAGGCTGGCGATTTCTTGTTGCCGGCCGGCTTTGGCCAGCTGCTGCAGTTCCGCATAACAGCGGCCGAGGGCTTGCGCGCCGAGGCCGAGGCTCGCGCCTTTGAGCGAATGGGCGGCGCGCGCCAGCGCGTCATCGACACCTGCCGCTTTTGACGCCCGCAACTGTGCGGCGAATGCTTCGACGCTGGCTGTTAATTCGCGCACCAGCTCTGGCAACGAACCGAAGGCGCCGGAGGAGCGCAGCATCGCTGAGACCTCTGCAAAGTGCTGCCAATCGATCAGGTCACCGCCGACGAGCTCCGCCGGCTTGTTGCTAGCGCCGCTGCCCTCGCTCCCATCGCCGCGCGCCGCGCCGGCGTCGCCGAGCGCGGTACGCAGCTGCGCCAAAGTAAGCGGTTTGCTGAGCAAACCGTTCATGCCGGCGGCGAGGTAAGTCTGCCGATCGGCCGGCAGCACATTGGCGCTAACCGCAATGATAAAGGGCGAAATCGGGTTGCCTCCCGACGCGCGAATGCGCCGCGTTGCCGCTAAACCGTCCATCTCCGGCATCTGAACGTCCATCAAAATCACGTCGTAAGCGTTTGCATTTAGGCGGTCGAGCACTTCGCGACCATTGCCGGCAAAATCCGCTCGCACACCCAGCTGGTCAAGCATTAACGAGAGCAAGCGCAGGTTGATCGCGTTGTCTTCAGCCACTAGAACACGAAGGTGGTCCAAGCGCTTGCGCTCGGAGCCCTTGATGGCCACCGGCGCCACCGCCAACGCTTGCGGCGTTGCGTTTGCGACACGAAGGGTGAAGCGAAACGTCGACCCCTTGCCCGGCGTGCTCTCCACGCCGATCGCTCCGCCCATCAGCTCCACCAGGCGCTTGCTAATGGCTAACCCAAGGCCAGTGCCGCCGTAGCGCCGTGCCGTGCTGGCGTCGACTTGATGAAACGGTTGAAACAGTTCACGCTGCGCAGCTTCGTCGATGCCGATGCCGGTATCGCGCACGGCGAATTCCAAAACCTCGCTATCGTGCACCGCGCGCGCAACCTGGACAAAGACTTCGCCGCGTTCGGTAAACTTGATCGCGTTGCCCACCAGATTGATGAGCACCTGCCGCAAGCGAGTCGCGTCGCCGACGATCGCTTGCGCTACCTCCGCCGCTATTCCGTAACGCAGCTCGACCTGCTTTTCCCTTGCGGAGGCGCCGACGATGCGAAACGCCGACCCGATGCAGTCAGCCAAATTGAAGGGGGCCAGCTCCAACACCATGTTGCCAGACTCGATCTTTGAGAAATCCAGAATATCGTTGATCACCGTCAACAAGCCGCTACCGCACAAACGAATGGTATCGACGTACTCCGACTGGTCAGTGCTTAGCGAGGTGCGCGAAAGCAGATCGCTCATGCCGATAACGCCATTTATTGGCGTGCGGATCTCATGGCTCATGTTGGCGAGGAAACTGGACTTGGCCTGGTTCGCGACGACCAATTCCGCCTCCCGCTGTTCGGCTTCGGCGCGATAACGGCGCTGCAGCGCTTCGCTGGCGGTGAGCTCGCCCATACGGCGCTCCACCTCCGCCGCCATGCGGCGAAAGTCCTCCGTCAGCGCGCCGACTTCATCCTGTCCGGCGGGAGCAAGGTCAATGTTGTAATTGCCGGCGTTGATCTGCCGGCTCGCTGCCGCCAGCTTGGCCAACGGCCGGGTCAAGAAAAACGCCACCGCCGCCAACAGCAGCGAAAACAAGAACAGGCAACCGACCCCGACAATCAGGGCGCGCTGCAACAGCTGGTCGCGCGCTTCGTCGATCACCGTGGCGTCAAGCCCAAATTTGAGTTGACCCAGGGGCTGGCCCGCTAGCTGAAGCGGCATGTCGAAGTCGAACCGCTTGCTGCCATTGACGCCAACGGAGGGCTGCGCCATTGCCACATTGGGCAAACCTTCCGAAGGCTGCCAGCCCTCGTAGGCGATGAAGCGCTGCGCGGTGTCGCACACGATCAGATAGGCGAAACCCTGCGCCGAGCGCGCCTCGCGCAGAATCGCCTGGACCGTGGCATAGTCGCGCTGTGCCATTGGCCCCGATAGGGCGGCGTTAAACATCGGCTGATCTTGTCTGACCCGTTCTTGGAACCGCTTGAGGACATAATCGTCGATCAACCGGACCGTGTTCCAGGTGAGCAGAGCGATTGCGGCGACAAGCACCAAGACACCCGACAAGACCAGCTTTGCGCGAAAGCTGAGTCGGTGCCACATAAAATGAAAGAACTATTTTGGGGCTGGCGCCAAACCGGCGCGCGTCGCCGCGACGAACGGATCGAGGGACTCCAATTCCGCGCGGGTCACTTCACGAATGTTGGCGAATCCCGAAAGCGCAAAAAATTTCTTGCCCTCACTGTCCTGCGGCAGCTTGAGCACCAGGGTTTGAATCCGGCGTTTTTCGGCGCTGTCGAGCTTCGGATTGAGCATCACGAGAAAGCCCGGCACTTTGGCGATCTCGGTAACGACCTTGAGCGACTTGCGGATGTCTTCGCCGATTTGGCGAAATTCGCCCAGGCTCATCATCGCCATCGGCGCCTCTCCTGAACGGATCATCGAACCTAAACTGTCATCGTTGTTGGCGCGCAGCATCTTGAAATCGCGCCCATCCTGCAAGCCCTGTTCGCGCAGCCATTGCAGGCCGCGTAAAACCACCAGCGACTGCGGATTGGCCACGGCCAAGGTTTTGCCACGCAATTGCTCCACTGAAGAGTTGCTGTTGTCGCTGCCGGCAATCAGCAATGCTGGGATGGCTGGTTCGTAAATCGCGATGGGTTCCCACTTCCCGTCCAACTGAGCGACTCGACCGAGATTGGCGGCGGTGACAATCATGTGATAATCGCCGCGCAGCGTCGCTTCGCCGAAAGCGCGCAGATCGGCGGCAGTGACAATCTCGACGCTGCGCTTCAACTCGCGCTCGAAATAGCTGCGCACCGGTTGGTAGTTTGCGAGAATCACCCGGGCGCTGACGTTGGGGAGCACCCCCAAAAGAAACGGCGTTTCCTGCGCCGCCACTCGGCCCGCGCCCAGCGTTAGGATCATGACGGCGAACACAATCCAATTGATCGCGAGCTTCCTCATGAATCGTCCCCTTTCCGGCTGCCATTATCGCGCACTCCTTAGGGCCTGGCAATGTTTTCAGCTCTTGCTTCTCGATCGGGTCTGGGCGATGACAGGAAACACGAAGGGAGAAACAACCCATGGCCGAAGATCTACAAACCCTCTTAGTTACCAAGGAAAGCGGCATTACTACCATCACGTTCAACCGCCCGGAAAAACGCAACGCCATGAGCCCGCAGCTACACCGCGAGATGTACCAGGTGCTAACCGAGCTGCGCTACGACAAAGAGACCCGCGTCGTCATCATCACCGGCGCCGGCGGCAACTTCTGCGCCGGCCAAGACTTGAAGCAATACGGCCTGGAGATGGAGTCCCAGCCCGAGTGGGTGAAAGATGAAGTCCGCGACAAGGTGCGCAAATGGCGCACAGAGCTATTGCGAAATCTGCCCCAGCCGGTGATCGCCAAGATCATGGGCTGGTGCCTCGGCGGAGCGCTCACCGTCACGGTCGGCTGCGACGTTGCGATCGCCTCCGACGACGCCAAGTTCTGTCTTCCCGAAGTCAACTTCGGCCATTTCCCCGCCGGCGAAACCACGCCGATTTTGTCCAACTACCTTCAGGCAAAGCACGGGCTCTACTACGCGCTCTCCGGCAAGATGATGTCGGCTCAAGAAGCCGAACGTATCGGCTTGGTTTCCAAGGTGGTGCCGAGCGCCGAACTGGACAAAGAAGTCGACGAATTCGCCAAAGTCCTTGCCGAAAAAAGCCCGCGGGCATTGAAAGCCGTCAAAGAGGCTTGGTATCTCAGCCGCAACGCCTCCCTCGATATCGGTTTTACGCTTTCTAATTTCATTTCCGAGCGCATCGTCCGAGAGCAAGGCGGCCGGCCGGGCTTGGAACAGTTCGTCCAGAAAAAGCTGCGCCCGGTTTCCGGCACGATGAAATTGGAAGAAGAGTGATTTTCATTGCTTTATTCGTTCGGCGAATTCGTCTAACGTAAGGGCGCAACGCTACGCTTTGGCTGCGCGCGGTAATTTTCCAAGGAGTGGACAGTTTCGATGGCGCTAAAACTGGTGCGGAGCAGCAACAAAGCTCCTGAGCAACCTAAAAAAGAAAAATCCCGCGGAGAATATCTCGTCGCTTGCCTGCGCGACGAACAGCACGATCCCAAATATACCGATTGGGAGCGCAACTTTATCGCCAGCGTCGCCAAACAGGTCGATCAAGGACGCAAGCTGAGCGAGCGGCAAATCGAAATCATCGAGCGCATTTGGGATAAGTAGATTGCCCACCCTTGCGGAACTAACCATGAGCCGATGGTCGCTCCTAGTCTTGCTGCTCGCGTGCGTGTGGTCGAGCGGCTGCAGCTATACGCTTAAAATGCATGCGCGCGACGGCGAGCAGTTGCACGGCCGCTACCGCCACGGGCGAGAAGGCCGCGGTTTGATACGAGTGGCGCGGCCTGACGGCGAAGTGTTGTTCGGAACCTTTTTCAAAGTCGACCGCACCACGTTTGTCGACGGCTACGAAAAAGCCTTCGGCCGGGGCTCCATCGAATGGGACGGTCCCGATCTATCGGCCGCGGGCAACGTCTTCTCAAGCTTGCTCGGCCACTCCTATGCAACCGGCGAGTCGGCAAGCGGCCAGCAATTCAACGCGCCCCCGGGGAAAGCTGCCACGGTGGTGAGCGGACCGCTATTCTTTTGGACGGCTTTTCTGGAGAGCGACCGGCGCACGAGTATGCGCTGCTACTTGATCGGCTCCGCCTACACCGGCAACGGCTTCGGCCGCTGCGTCAATCAGCAAGGGATGGAATACAGCGTCGAGTTCTAGCTGGCTTTCTTGCCCACTGCACAGTGAAACGGCTCGGTCATAAAGAAGCTGCCCTCAGCCTGAGCTTGAGCTATGGCAGCGCGCCATTCGACTAACTCATCCGCGCTCAACACACCTGCGATGCGATCCTGCATGTATTGTAAACGCTCCCCGCCGTGATGACTCGCCCACTGCGGCATCTTAGCGATGTTGCACAGCCCGGCGGCGTGCATGCGTCTATACAGACTCATGTCGGCACACCCTTCGGCATTGACATTGCCGCCCACCAGACCCGGCGCTTCGACTTTGTACTTCAGTGCCGCCGACAGCTGTAAATTGACCCAGCGCGGCATATCGATGGAGCGCACGACGTTCGCAACCCGGCCACCCGGCTTGGTAACTCGCGTCAATTCGGCGATCATGCGATCGGCGTCGCCCTCTTCCATGACGGTGCAGGCCATCGCGACGTCATAACTATTGTCGGCGAACGGCAACTTCTCAGCGTTGCCCTCTTGAAACTCGATCCACTGCGCCACGCCGTCGCGCTTGGCGAGAGCCGCTGCTTCGCGCATCAAGTAGCGATTGACGTCGGCGCCGACGATGCGATTCTGCCCCGCGGTTTTCTTGGCGAGCCGGCGCACGATCGCCCCCGGTCCACAGCCAATTTCAAGGATCGATTGCCCGGGCGCAAGCCCAATTTCCGCAATCAGCGTATCGATCACCCGCATGTAGCCGGACTGCGCCCGAGCTTCGAGATGGGCGACCATGCCCAAGTGCGGGCCGCTAAGCGTTATAGTGCAAAACTCGTCGCCCAGGCGCGCAATCAACGGATCCCATTGCGATGGCGACAGCGCCAGCGGCATGAGAACCAACGGCTGACCTTTGCCGTGAATGCTGTAAACGATCTCGGCAAACTCACCGGAACCTTTGGTCAGAGATGCCGGTTGCAATTTCGCGTGCAGGCCGATGATGAATTCGCTGATTGCCCGATCCACTTCTTCGCCGCGGTCCTTCGCTGCGTCCGCCCAGGACGGACTGAAGTAATCGCGCAGTGTGACGATCTTCGCTTGCGGCACATCCTTGGCGGCCCGCTGTGTCTCCTGAGCCGAGCGTCCCTTGTCGCCGCTAATACAGAGAACCGGCAAAGACTCAGACGAGAGCAGCCCGACGTTGATCCCCATCGGACAGAGCAGCGTCAGTGACGCGATAGACTCCGGCTGTTTCGCCACCAACCCTTGCCAATCGCGCGGCATGCACGCCGCCCAATGAGCGCGCTCGATACCAAGATGAGTGAGCAACTGCGTGAGGCGTTCTTCAAGTGGTAAGCTTTGCGTCATGATTCTTTGTTGGTTTCAAATGCCTATTGCCTATTATTCTCATCCACGCATGCCCGAATAACTATTCACCGTCGCATGCAAACTGCGCGCGTAGTCGGTGGCGGCCGGCACACTCATATCGAAGGCTTGACGCGCGTACTCTTTGGCCGCAAGGATCGCCGCCATCGGTCCTTTCTTGAAATGATCGACGAGAGTCGTGACCGATCCTTGCAGTTCACCTGCGGCAACTACGTTGCTGACCAACCCGAAGCTCAAAGCCTTATGGGCATCGATCTCCTGCGTCGAATAGATCATAAACGTCGCGGCCTTGCGCGGCATGCGATCGACCAACGCCGAGAAGGCAATCGTTGGCATGATCTTGTGCGCCATCTCGGGAAACGAAAAACGCGCTTTGTCACTCGCTAAAGTAATGTCGCACAGCGCTGCCAACGCGCAGCCTAACCCTGAGGCGCGGCCTTGCACGACGCCGATGATCGGCACTTTGGAATTGCGAAAGGCGCCGTAGAGATTGAAAATAATATCGGCCCGTTCACGCACCTGATAGGCTTCGAGCACCGGCCCGGCCTGCCCCATCGCCGCCCGTCCTAAGCAGAAGTCAGCGCCAGCGCCGCGAAAGACGATCGCCCGCGACTCTTTCGCCGCGGTGTTGAGCATCTCGGTGCATTGCGCCCAAGTGTCGTCGGACTGTTTGTTGCCGTCTTCAGGACGATTGAGTGTGATGGTTGTGATGTCACCGTCTTTTTGTTTGAGAATCGGGTCTGCCATAGGATTCTCCTCCGACTGAAGTGAACCGCTCTAACAAACAGGGCGGGTCTCAGACCCGCCCCTACAGTCTTTACTTGGCGCGCTCCGCGCCTCTGCGCGAGACATTCCGAACTAATGCCCCGCGTTTTCCCACACCGACAGCCCCGCGCGGCAGCACAGCCCGTCCTGTTCCGGCCGAGCCATTCCGGCAACGCCGATGGCACCGACAATGGTCACGCCGTTGATAATCGGCAGCGCGCCGACGGCAGGCAAAATCTTGCCGCGCGAAGCAATCGACAAGCTGCGCATCTGCGGGTCGCGTGCCTGCGCCGTTAGTGTCGCAGTGGCGACGTGCAGCGCGGCGGCCGTATAGGCTTTGTTAAATGCCAACTCGGCCGTCATCGGATCGGCCTTGTCCATCTTGCCGACGGCGATCGGCGCGCCCGCTTCATCGACGACAACCGCAGTCACCGCAGCGCCGACCATCTGCGCATATTCGTGCGCAGACTTGATCATCGCCCAGGCCGTCTCGAACGGCACTGGCCCGATGGCGGCCTTGTTCTGGCGGAAGAAAGCCGCGTTGACTTCAATGAAGTCGGTGTACTTCGCCGGGATATCGACGTCTTTGAAAATCGCATCCACCGGGCAGACAATCTCACACTGCTCGCAGTCGATGCAGACTTCGGGGTCTATATAGAATTGCGGCGCGCCGGGTTTGGTATGAATGCACGCCACCGGGCAAACTTCGACGCAAGCGCCGTCGTTGGTGCAGAGGTCGGTGATTACGTAGGGCATAGGTTCGCTTCGCTCAGGATGCAAAATTACAGATTCCAGATTTATTCACGCGATCAGCCGAGCCAATTTGGAATCTGTAATCTGGAATTTGGAATCGCACCGCGCGCCAGCGCCGCGCTAGTCGGCTTTCATCGGCATGTCTGTGTAGACCGCGTCGGCGACATAGATATTGGTTCCGAATTGTTGCGTCACTAATCTGCCGTTGCCATTCAGAGTTCCCATACCGGCTTTTCCAGCCATGGCGTCGAAATCGTGATCGCGCACAATTTTCGCTCGAAAGCCTAATTCGCGAATCCACGAGCTCAACACGAACGTGATAAACAAGCCGTTCTGCACTGGCATTTGGCCGCCGATGCCTTTGGCGCTCCGCGCGTCATAGTCGTCGCGCACCGCGCACAGGATGGCGAAGGGGAATTTTTCGGCGTTGTCCGGTGCGCCGTCACCGAGCGCAAGTATGCCGGTCCTCTCCGAACCGAAATACAGAGCCATGCCTTTGACGTGGCTCGCCGTGATCGCCGGCGTGTGCAGCTCGGTCTTCGTCGGAAAGACGTTGCCCGGCGGCGCCTTGCGAATGAGTTCAATGACCGTGTTGGTCATGTCAGCGGGCTGCGTGTTGACGAAAAAATCCCAGTAGGGATCGTCGCCGTGAGATTCTTTCGACCAGGGAAACTTGAAGGCCACTTACGGTTCCCGCTTAACGAAACGGTTGGTGTTTTCTTTGAGCGGCGCGTAGTAGCCGGTGCTGCCCGTAACGGCGCCGGAACCTGCCTTGTCATGGGACGCGGTGCAGCCGGCCACCGTGCAAGCGTGCTCGCCCGGCTTGATGCCCGAGTCATAACCCAGCCAGGTAACGCGAGCTGTGCGCGCCAATCCCCAGAATTTGTCATCGATCCATTTGAGAAATTTCACCACCAGCGGCCGCGCGCTGTAAGGAGAGTTGTGCAGCGACCAGGTAGCTAGATGGTGCCACCACACGTTCGGTTTGGTGTACGGGCAAACCGCGGCGCAGGTCAGGCAGCTGCCCCAGTAGTCGTGCACGTAAGGCCGCAGCTTATAACAGGTCAGCCAGTTGATCTTGTATTTTTCGACGCCGTTGTGGACGACCTTGTCGCCAACAGGGATGCTGTTGGTCGGACAGGTGTTGGCGCACTTGCGGCAGATCTTGCAGAAATCATCGACGCCGATGTCAATCGGTTCGTCGGCCTCGAGTGGCAGATCGGTGACAATCGGATCGGGCATGTGGACGCGTGCGCCGAACTCTTTACTGATGACCAGACCGTTGCGCCCCAGCTCACCGACACCCGACGCGATGCCCGCCGCCTGTGGCACCGCCACGCCGCGCAGTGCGTTGTAGCCCAACTCTTTGATGTAGCCTTCCAGGGCTTTGAGGATCATGTTCCCTTTGATCTGCGAGATGTGATACGCCGCGTCGCCGATCAGATGCCGATGTGCTTGCAGCTTGTTGTAATCCCAAGCCGTGGTGGCGACGACGATGTAAGGAAACCGGCGCGCCATGTCTTCGACAGAATCGCTCTGAAAATCATCTTTCGCCGTGCCGTCCTGGACGTAGCGACCCCCACCGGGTGCATAGAGATAGTTTGGATGGGTCTTGGCGATGCGGCAAATGTCGGCGCCCATGTACTTGGCGACCGCTTTGATATGGCGCGCCATCGCCTGCGGATCGTCGACGGAAACTTTCTGCGGATTGACTTTGCCCTTGGCTGCCTGGTTGACCACCGTGCTCAAGAAATGGCGCCGGTCGGCAAAGTGGTTCGGCGCCGACACCCGCGTCAGCGGATCTTTCGAGACCGTGTTGTGGTACCAGTTGAATAGCGGCTTGCCCAACTCGCCGCGCTGATTTTTCGGATGCGGCGATTGGTTCATGTCGACGTTTTCGAACTTGTCGACGATGCGCACCGTGCGGCCGAGATAGGGAGTGGCGAATTCCTTGCTGGAATCGGCTTTTATTTCCGGTTCGATTTTTTCTGCTTTGGACATGAGTCCTCCAGAGAAAATTGTGAATTATGAAAACGGAAGGATGAAGGAAAGCAGAAACGCGGAAAACGGAAAGCGGAAATATTCACTCGGAGTTGGGCGACCTCCGAAGTTTCCGCTTTCCGCGTTTCCGCTTTCATAATTCATAATTCATCATTGATAACTCGCCAGCGCCACTTCGGCGCATTTTTGATCCTGATCGTCGGTGCCGCCCGATACGGCGATGGCACCGACGACGTTGCCGCCCTCGACAACGGGTACGGCACCGCCGCCGGGCATGACCTTGCCGCTGCTTGAAACGACCAGACTTTGAAACCATGCTTGATTGGCAACGTTGGAGAGATCTTTGGTCGGCTGCTGAAAACTCGCCGCGGTGTAGGCTTTGTTGAGCGCGATTTCCACCGTAATCGGCCGCGCCTTGTCCATGCGCCCCAGCGCGATCATGCGTCCGCTTTGATCGACCACCACCGCTGTGACGGCGATCTCCAACTGCGCCGCCTGCGCGTGCGCGCTGCGCACCATTTGAATCGCTTTTTCTCCAGGGATAGCCATGTCGAAGTCGCTGCCTCGTCAGGCCCTATGATGACCCCTACTAAGCCAGAAACGCTTAGAAACGGCAAGGGAAACGCAGGATGCAAAAGGATCAAAACGGAAACCTGAGGCTCCAAACGCTGGCCCAATAGCGGCCAGGTCAACCCCAGAGCGAAAACGCGAACCCCGGAACTCGAAACCCGAAACCGCGCGCCGTCTAGCCGCGCTTGGCTTGCAGCGCCTGCCACACCTTCGGCGGCGTCAGCGGCAAGTCCTGAATGCGCACGCCGACGGCGCGCGATACCGCGTTCGCCACGGCCGATGCCACCGGCAAGAGCCCACCTTCACCGATGCCCTTCGAACCAAACGGCCCCGGTCCGTTGCCGTTCTCTAACAGGATGGTTTGCAGTTTCTCAGGGACATCCTCAAACGTCGGCACGCGATAATCGACCAGGTTGCCGTTGAGCAGCTGGCCGTCTTCGTAGTGCATCTCTTCGAGCAGCGTGTGGCCGATACCGAACATCACGGCGCCTTCGTCCTGGCCTTCACATTGTTCGGGATTGATGGCTTTGCCAGCGTCGCAAGCAGAAACATACTTGAGCAGCTTCACCGTGCCGGTGTCCGGATCGACTTCGACTTCGGCACCGCCCCAACCGACTTCCCAAAACGTCGTCGTCGAACCCAGCACTGCTTTCGTGCTGCGTTTGTCTTTGTAGAGGCCCTTGCCGATGATCTCGCCGGCTTTGCTGCCAAAGAAATCAACGATGATCTTACTGTAGGGGATCGCCTGCTCGCTCGCCGTAATCACGTGGCCGTCGCGCAGCATCAGCTTTTCCGGTTTTTGCTTAAGCACTTTGGCGGCGCATTGGAGCAACTGCTTTTTGGCATCCTGGGCCGCGCGCAGCACCGCCGTGCCCATGACCACCATCGAGCTACTCGCGCTGGTGGAAATATCGTAGGGCGTGACATCGGTATCGAGCTGCGCCACACCGATTTGGTCCATAGGCATTGCCAGCTCTTCGGCGACCACTTGACTAAGAGCGGTGCGGGGCCCCTGCCCCACTTCGACCGTGCCGGTGAGCAGCATGACGCTGCCGTCGGACGACATCTTGACGGTCGCGCCGGCGACTTTATACGTGCCGCCGGCGTCTTTGATACAGCAACTTAGACCTTTGGCGCGATTGGGCTGGGAGCTTTTCTTGTTCCATTCGATGGCGTCGGCGACTTTGAGCAACCCTTCTTTTAAATCGCAATCGAGTGGCGTGTCGCCTTTCGTGTAAAGGTCGCCTTTCTTCATGAGATTCTTCAAGCGAAACTCGAGCGGATCGATGCCCAAACGATCGGCCATCATGTCCATCTGCGACTCATAAGCCCACGTGACTTGCAGTGCGCCGAAACCGCGAAACGCTCCAGCGGGGACGACGTTGGTGTAAACACCATAGGCTTCGACTTTGGCGTAAGGGATTTTGTAAGGACCCAGCGAACGGTAGCACGCCTTCTGTGTGACGCGCGGGCCCGCGTCGGCGTAGGCGCCAGTGTCCATGTAAACCTGACACTCACGCGCAACCAGCTTGCCGTCTTTCGTCACGCCGGTCTTGACGGTGACCCGCGACGGATGGCGCGTGACGGTCTTAAAGCTTTCGTTGACCGAGAGCTGCAACTTCACCGGTCGGCGCGTCATCCAGCTCAGCGCCGCGGAAATCGGCTCGGCTTTGACATAAAGCTTGCCGCCGTAGCCGCCGCCGACGTAGGGGACAATCACACGAATGCGGCTGCAGGGCAGGCGAAAAATTCCCGACAGATGATCGCGCAGCGTAAACGGATCCTGGCACGACGCCCACACCGTGAGCTTCTCGCCATCGTAGTAGGCAACGTTATTGTGAGCCTCCAGCGAATAGTGCTGGACTTTTTGAAAACGAAAGGTGTCTTCGAAAATATGATCGGCTTTGGCAAAACCTTTGTCGACGTCCTCACGGCCAAAGGTCAAGTAATAGCAAATATTGGTGCCGTTAAAGCGCTCCGGCGCGCCGTAGGTCGAGCCGCGCAGCTCGGCGCGCGCAACGCCGCCCTCATGGACTTGCATGGCACCCGGCGCGGTGGCTTCTTCAATATTGGTTACCTTTGGCAACTCGTCATATTCGACTTCGATCAACTCCAGCGCGGCTTCGGCGATGTCAGGATCCTCCGCCAGCACCGCAGCGACCGGATCGCCGACGTAGCGCACTTTGTCGACGGCGACGATCGACTGGTCTTTATAGGTCGCGCCATATTTGAAATTGAACTGCTTGATGTCGTCGCGCGTCAGTGTCGCAATCACGCCGGGCAATTGCTTTGCCTTGGAGGCATCGACTTTGACGAGTCGAGCATGTGCCACCGGGCTACGCAAAATCTTGGCATAGGCCATTCCCGGCAGCCGCACATCGACAGTGTATGCCGCTTTGCCCGTAACTTTTTCGATGCTATCGACGCGATGCGCGCTGGTGCCGGCGATCTTAAATGCGTGCGAGGTTTTCATAGGGCTCTTTTAAATAAAAAAAGGCCACGGCGAAGAGGAGAACATCGCCGTGGCCGGAATCGTTAATTTACTTACGAATCTTCGGGCTGTCTTTTTCCGGGAAATATTTGTCACAGTACGGGCAATGGAAATCCATCCCCGATCCCAGCATATGGGGATTGACGACAAACACCTTCTTGCAAGACGGACAGGTTACTTCGACTGCTTGACCCATGGTTCACCCCTCTTAAGAATTTTGGATTTTGGATTTGCGATTTTGGATTGTTGGATCGGAATTTCGGAATTCACCACGAAGACACGAAGGACGCGAAATTCGGAAAATAAGATTTTCTTTATTCTTTTCTTCGTGCTCTTCGTGTCTTCGTGGTGAGTCTTTCTTCTCTTCCTACGCCCAGTATGTCGTGCGGTCCATCGGGATGTGCTGCAGCACTTCACCCGGGACGTAGTCTTCCAACTTGATGCGCGCCATCGCTTCGTCGGGGCACTTGGACACCGGCGAGAACGGCCGGTCGGTCGGCCGAGTGGCGTCGACGATCATGCCCGAGGTCTTGATCTCGTCGCGCAGCGACGGATCCAAGAAGTTGCCGCGGAACAGCGGCTTCAAGATATTCACTTGCAGGTGCGGTTGCACGCGCGTCGCGATGGCCCAGAGAATGTCGGTCGGGTTGAACACGTCGATGTCTTCGTCAAACACGAACACGTTCTTGGTATGGTCGAAGGTCAACGCCGCGGCGGCGGCGCGCGCCGGATCGCCTTCGGAGAGTTTTTTCATCGAGATGAAAACATTGTAGTGCGCGTGGCGACCCTGCTTGCAGACCGCGGTGACGCCGGGCACCGCCTCGCGGCAGCGGCGCAGGTAGGCACCTTCGCGCGGCAGGTCCATCCAGGGCTTGTCGCCTTCCGGCGTGATGACCGATTGGTACATCGCCCCGTTGCGATAGTTGATCGCTTTGACTTCGTAATGCACGCAGGTGGTGTAGCGCTGCGGCCCCAAATAGCCCGGCGCTTCGCCGAACGGTCCTTCGACCACGCGGCCGCCTGGTTTAAGCACACCTTCGATGACGACTTCAGCGTCGGCGGGAATGAGCAGATCGTCGCCAAAAGTCTCCGAGGCGACCAAGCGCAGCGGTTCGCCAAGGTAGCCGCCGATAACGTCGTACTCGCTGACTTCAAACGGCCCGCTGTAGCAGGCGCCCATGTGAAACGCTGGATGATGGCCAAGCACGGTGGCGACGGGCATTTCCAGGCCGGCGTCCTCGTGGTCTTTGAAAATCTTCCACAGGTGGCGCGGCGAAGCGTAGAGCGCCGTCGAGTTCTTCGATTTCACTTCCATGCGGTGATACGACAGGTTGTAGATGCCCGACTTGCGGTCCTTGGTGATGGTCGACAAGACGATATACGGTCCACCGTCCATTTCGTGGTGGCGCATGATCGGAATCTGGTACATGTCGACGTCTTTGCCGACCATGGTGTTTTCTTTCACCGGCGCGTCTTTCCTCTGTATTATCGTCGGCGGCACGCGGTGCTCTTCCATCTCCAAACATTTTTCCGCCATCTCCGGCCGGGTCGCGTTGCGCGGCATGCCTAACGCGATCTGCGTCTTAGCCTGCGAGATCTCGCAGTTCATCGTCAACTTGATCGGGCCGACTTTGCCATTCAGGTTTAACGGCTTATCGAAGATGATGATCGGAAACCGCTTCTGCGCCCCGAGATGTTTGATAATCGCCGTGACATCGTAGTTGGCCGGGTTCACCTCTTTCGTGATGTGGATCACCTCGCCTGGCAGCTCGCGCTCACACTGCGCGATAAACGTTCTTAAATCCTTCGCCATGTATCTGGCCTCCTAGCTAAGTTATGAAAAATTTTATGCAAAAATCTTTATCGGATGGTCCAAACATTGTCAACGAAGCGGCGCCGTGGCCGCCGCGGTTTCGAGTTGAAGACCCGAGCTGATTTCGCGGACCTTGACAGACTATTCAAATACGACGGTTCGGTTACCGTGCAGAAATACACGTTCCTCTAAAACCAGCTTGACCGCCCTCGCCAGCACGATTTTCTCCACGTCCCTGCCCGCCTGGGCCATCGCGGCAGCCGTATAGGCATGATTCACCGGGATAACGTTCTGCGCAATGATCGGCCCGGTGTCGAGGTCGTCGGTAACGATGTGCGCCGTGGCGCCGATGATTTTCACGCCGCGTTGATAGGCCTGGTGATAGGGCTTGGCGCCGATGAACGCCGGTAGGAACGAATGGTGGATGTTGATGATGCGGTTACGGTAGCGTGCCACGAACGACGGCGTCAAAATACGCATGAATTTCGCGAGCACGATGTATTCAGGGCGATAACCTTCGATCACTTCCGCAATGCGTTTTTCGTGCTCGGGTCGATCGATGTCTTTGTGACTGACGCAGTGAAACGGGATGCCAAACGGCTTAACCAGCGCGCCAAGAGTCTCGTGATTGGCGATCACAGCCTTAATCTCCCCCGGTAGCTCACCAGAGAAGTGGCGGATCAAAAGATCGCCGAGACAGTGCGCTTCGGAAGTCGCGAGAATTACGATCGGCTGGCGCTCCTGCGACACCAGCTTGACCACGGAATCCTGCGGCAAAATCTGCTCTAAATAAGACACCACACGGTCGGGCGCGGTTGGCCCCTCGAACGCCGTCCGCATAAAGAAACGCTTCGCCTCTAGATCAACAAACTCCTGATTATCAAGAATATTGTAGCCGGCGTTAAAGAGCACGCCGGTGATTTTGTGAACCAGGCCCTGCTCATCAGGGCAATCAATGCGGAGGATATGGGGCGGCACGAAATGAGGCTCCAATCAAAACTTTTGATCGAATCGATTATCGCACAGGATTTGTGAGATATGAAACAACAGGCCGCCTGAGTTCTCGCATCACAGCCTTATTTCGCACCGGATATTTGAGAACGGCTTCTTTGCCAGGTGGCCAATCTCGAGGAACAGAACCTGAGGTTATTATACTTGAATAAACATTGAGAGGCGCGCAACCCCTCCCCTAGACGACCCCTTCACGCATGCCGGCGTTCGTTCGGCTTAACAACCGTGCCATTCAATGCCTTGCCGCGCCGTTTTCCGCGAGCCCAAACAACCGCATTGCGTTCTCACCCAGCACTTTCTCTTTGTCGACATCCGACAGAGATTTCATTTGTTTAATCACTTGCACTGTGCGCGGCCAGGTAGCCACGGCATCACCGTGGTCGAAGTCGCTGCCGATGATGATGTTGTGATTGGGCCAGCCGTTGACGGTGTCGGCGACATAGGTCTCCCAGGCGACACAGGCGATGTAAAACTGGTCGAAATACTCGCTCGGTTTTTTCTTGATGGCTTCTTTGCCTTCGAAGAATTGCTGCACCGCCACCGAGATCGTCGCATCGTTCGGCGTGTGGGCGTCGAGGGTGTGCATCAGCCACGGCACCCAGCCGATGCCACCTTCGAAGAAACCGAACTTCAAAGTCGGGAAGCGATCGAGCACACGACCGAAGATCAGGCGCGCCGCGCTGACCATATAGGTTAGCGGGAATCCTAACGCGGTTGGAAAATGTTGATAGCCCTGGTAGCGCTCCGAGCCTACGAGCCACGGATGGCTGTGTTGGGCTTCGAACACCCGCGCGGCCGGATGAAGTAGGATCGGAATGTTAAGATCGGCAATCTCTTCATAAAGCGGATACAGCACTTCGTTGTCGAGATCGCCGTCGCCCCAGCCACCGTTGAACTTAACCGCCTTCATGCCCAGCTCTTTGACCGCTCGTCGCAGCTCTTTGACCGATTCTTTGATATCCGGCAGATAAATCCACGCACAGCCGATAAAACGATTGTCGCCCTGGATATCTTCGGCCGCCGTATCGTTGTACGCGCGCGCCAACTGCCGACCCAGCTCCGGATCGCACTCATAAATCAACGGCCGGTTGTCAGGAATCAAAACCTGGACATCGAAACCGTCTTTCTTCATAAACTCGGCGCGCAGCGGAATGCTCCAACGCCCTTCTTTGAACGAATGAACCTTCTTGCCATCGCGATAATACGTCGCCACTTTGCCCGGCACCACTTCGCCGTAGCGCACCATGTCGCCCTTGTCTTCGACGACTTCGACATGTCCCTTACCAGGGTGCTTAACCTTGTCGATAAAACGTAGCGGCCAATAGTGGCTGTCGCCGTCGATGTACATGGGAACCTCCGAACGGAACGTCTAGCGTCCAGCGTCTTGTGTTTAGCGTGGGGACCGAACGAAAACGCCAGACCCCAAACGCTAGACGCTCATTTCACGCCATACCGATTCAGCACTTCGTCAATAAATCCGCTCTGATCGAGCCGTTTCATGATGCGATCGTCGATCAAGTTTTCGGGCTTGACGTTTTCGACTTTCGGGTTGCTGCGCTTCATCAGACGGATCACGTTGGTCGCGCCGGCGGGATTGGCATAAGGCCTACGATCGAGACCGCTCACCATGTCGCGGTAGCCTTCCTCGGCGTCTTTCTCCGAAACGCGCAAATACTTTTGTAGGATCTTGAGGGTGTTAGGCTTTTCCTTGGCCGACAAGCAAAATGCCGCGCCTTCGATCACCGACTTGATGACGTTCTCCACCATTTGTGGATTTTTCTGAATATAGGGGTCGCGTGCAACGATGGACGAGCTCAAGATAGGCAGATTGAGCTTGCCCAAATCGGCTAGAATGTTCAGCCCCTTAGCCGCCAAGGGTCGCGCCTGCACGCCGTCGAGGACGGTCGCGTCCACCGTGCCTTGGGCCACGGCTTGAGCCAACACCGATTGATCGCCCGCGGCGATAATCGCGATCTTGTCACGATCGGGATCGAGGCCGAGATGTTCGAGTGCCAGAATCGCGCCCATCCATACCGTGCCGCCGATAGCCTGGACGCCAAACTTCTTGCCGCGCAGGTCCTCCGCCGTCTTGATGTTGGGCCGCGCCACCACTTCATAGGTGACCCGATTGGTCAGCGCCGAGAGCACCTTCAAGTCCGAACCTGAAGCCACCGCGCCGATGACCGCGGTGCCGCCGGTGTAACCTACTTCGATTTCGTTGGACGCCATCGCGGAAACCAAAGTCGGCGCGCCACGCACAAACAACGGCTCCGCATCGAAGCCGTATTTGGTGAACAAGCCGCGCTCCTTGGGCGCCCAAAGCGGGCAGACCCGCGCATTCATGGCGGCGTAGGCGATAACGAGTTTCTTGCCGGGGGCCGCTGCGGCGGATGCTTCCTTGCGAAAGCTCAGAAGGCTCAAAATTAAAAGCAAAACTACTGACAGATTCAACATACGTTCTCCTCTTCCGTCATGCCGGCGTAGGCCGAAATCCACTTTGTCATCGTGCAACATGAGCCATGTGTGGATGCCGGCCTTACCCGGCATGACGGATGATACTCGACACCAATAATCTTCCTAGCCCGAATTATGCATGCGACGAGGAAAACCCATGACACTGTGTCGATCGAAGTGGAACTCTGGAGGAGCGAAGGCATCAGCGCAGATCGTTCGGTTTGATTCGCCGATGCT
>VGTH01000044.1 GCA_016874755.1 Deltaproteobacteria bacterium
CTGCGATTCGCAGAGCAGGGCGACCGCCGGTCGCCCCTACGAGGCGGCGTCGAAGCGGATATCTGTTGCCTTCGCTCCGGAAGAGTTTCACTTCGATCGCGCCGCAGCGATGAATAATCCGGGCTAGAGAGTTGCGCCAAATCCAATCACTTCGTATATTCGGCGTTATGAACCTCAAAGACGGCGCAACTTTAGTCGCGAACCTAACCACCACTGGCAGAAAAACCGGCCAGCCGCGCACGGTGGAGCTGCGCTTTCTCTACTACCAGGGAAACTTCTATGCGACCTCGACGCGAGTGGCGGGCAAACACTGGTGCCAGAACATGCTCAAAACTCCGGCCGTGGAAATCAGCGCCAAGGGCGAGAAAATTGCCTGCACGGCGCGCCAAGTTGCCGATGATAACTTTCGCAAACAAATTCTAACGCTGCGCGACAATCCACCGCAGTTGGAGCGCGCTGTGTTCGAAATCAAACCAAATTGCTAACCGTGCAAAGGAGTTGGGTTACGCTCCGCTAACCCAACCTACAATTCGAACTCGCGCCTCACGCCTTGCTGTTTCCGCTTTTCGTTTTCCGCGTTTCCGCTTTCATAATTTTCTTACCCCTGGCTCAACACAAACACACCGAGCACAATCAAGCTCGCCGCGACGCCGTCGCGCAGCGTCACCACTTCCACGCCGCGCAGGGTGAAATGCGCTAGCGCAAAGGTCACCAGCGGCGAGATGCGCCAGATCGGCGAGAGCAGCGCCGCCGGGCCGTAGACCAGCGCGTAAAAGGTGCAGAGCGAGCCCAATCCTTCGGTGATGCCCGACAGCGTCGACAGCGCCAGCGCCTTGGCCGGCACGCGTTGAAACTTGATCTGCAGACCGATGACCCGGGCAAACAAGAACATGAACAGCAGCGCCGATACTTGAGTGATCATCGTGCCGAGGATTGGCAGGTTAGCGGAGTTGATGCCGATCTTTTTGAAAATCGGGTTCACACCAAAGCAAAGCGCGGAAACAATCGGAAAGAGAAAATACTGAAACTTGTCGACCCCGCGCCGGCCACTGTCTTTTGACTGCGTCAGCACCGCGATGCCAAAGACGATCAACGTCACGCCAGCTGCGATGTACCAGCTCATCTGCTCGCCGATGATCAACACGGCAAGCACGGCGGTCAACAGCGGCGAGCTATTCTTGATCGAGGTCGCTTTCGACGCGCCGATCTTATCGATGCCTTTGTAATAGAAAACTTTGCCGAAGCTCGCGCCCACCGCGCCGGCGAGAAAAAACGCCCAGAAGGCGCGGCTGCCGAAGTCGATTTGAAAAATCTCGCCGGACTGCACGGCGAGGCCGACGAGCATGATCACCGAAACATGCTGCTCGACCAGTGTCGCCGTGCTGACATCGGTGTACTTGAGAGAGCGCTTGAGCAAGAGCGGGCTGATGCCCCAGAGAATGCCCGCCGCCAGCGCGTAGGCGATACCGACTTGGAGTTCCGAGCTGAACACGGTTGAGACTATTTCTTAGTCTCCTCCTTCTGCTCGGTCATTTTCTTTTCCATACTCTCGACGTTTTTCTGCATGCCTTCCATCATCGCTTTTTCCTTTTGCATGCCCTCTTGGATGACTTTCTGCACGTCGACGGCGTCCTTCTTTTCACCGCAGGCCGCAAGCGCGGTCAGCGTGGCAGCCACCGCAACTAAACGAATGAATTTAACCATGTTTCCTCCTAGAATTTTCGCACTCATCCAGTTAGCAGCAATGCGCGGCGTGAAGCAACTGGCATTTGCCCCTGGCTTTGTTATCCTCCAGGTGTGCAATCGATCATTCTCGTCCTAACCCTCATGCCGGCGCTCTTGGCGCTGATGACCGGTGCCGGTCACGCGCAGAAGGCCGCCGCAAAAATTGGCGCAACGCTTAGCATCTCGGATCACGGCAACTGGCGCGTAGTGCACAAAGGCATCGAGTATCGCAAGATCACGCTGCAGCGCAGCGACCCCAACTCCACGGTGGAGTTGAAAGTCCTGCGCTTTGACCCGAAGGAAACTTCCGCGCAAGTGCTTGACGCCGGCAGATTTCAACTCAAAGGCGCCGAGGCCAAAACCTTCGCCGCAAAGAGCGGTGCCGTGGCGACTATCAATGCCAACTACTTTGACGAGAAAGGGCGGCCGCTCGCTTATCTGAAAACCGCCGCTCGGGAAGTCAACCGATTGGTTTCCAAGCACGCGCTCTACACCGGCGTGTTCGCCGTGCGCGACGGCGCGCCCGCGGTCATGCACCGCGATGAGTTTCAAGCGGCACAGGCCAGCGAGGCGCTGCAATCGGGACCGTTGTTGTTGCTGCGCGGCGCGCCAGTGGAAACCATGCCAGGCCTGGGCCGATACGCGCGGCGCGCCGTGGTGGGCGTCGATAAGAGCGGCCGCGTGCTCATTGCCGCAACCGACGGTGCGCTAGGCGGTGTGAGCTTTACTGAGCTGCAAGAATTATTTTCCAATTCGCGCTGGCAATTGGAGACTCCCGATCTCCTCAACCTCGACGGCGGCAGCTCGGCGCAGCTCTATGTCAAAACGGGAAAGTTCGAAGAGTCGGCGCCAGGGTTGTCTGAAGTTCCGGTGGCGATCGGGTTTTTTGCGAGGTGAAAAACGCGGCGCGAAGAGGGCAGATTCTTCGTCACTGCGCTCCTCAGAATGACGCCTGCTAGCGTTATTCCAAAGACGAGAACGCCAGCCGGCTCCATTCAAGCGTCGTCGACGGGAGCACGCCAAGCAAGAGCGTGCCGGCGAGCGCCAGCGCGACCGCGACGTAGAGATAGGGCGATTGGCGAAAGCTCTTGGCCTCGGCGCCGCCCTCTTCCATGTACATGGCGACGATCACGCGCAGATAGTAAATCACCGAGAGCAGGCTGTTCAACACACCGATGATGGCGAGGTTCAGGTGACCTGCCATCACGGCACCGCGAAAAACGTAGAACTTACCGACGAAGCCGGCCAGCGGCGGGAAGCCGGCCAGCGATAGCATGAAGATTCCCATGGCGGCGGCGAGAAACGGCCGGCGAAACCCGAGGCCGGCAAAGTCGCTGAAGTTTTCGTGGGGGTCGTTGGTTTCATGCAGGCTGGCGAGAACCGCGAATGCGCCGGCGGTCATTAGCATGTAGGCCGCCGAGTAAAACACCAGCGGCAAGCCGCCCCATTCTTCACCGACGACCAGGGGTATCAATAGATAGCCGGCGTGGGCAATGCTCGAATAGGCGAGCATGCGTTTGACGCTTTTCTGGGCGATCGCCAGCAGATTGCCAAAGGTCATGGTGCCGATGGTGATGACCCAGAGCGGGAAGACCCAATCGCCGTCCAGGGGCGCCAATTTGTGCATCAGAATGCGCGCCCAGGCGGCAAACGCCGCGGTTTTGACCGCCACCGACATGAAGCCGGTCACCGGTGTCGGCGCCCCCTCGTAAACGTCGGGCACCCAAAAATGAAACGGCACCGCACCGACTTTGAAGGCGAAGCCGACCAGCAATAATAGCGCGCCGCCGATCAGATAGAGCGGCCAGTCGCCCGACGGCTCGATCAGGTAGGCGGAAATCGAGTTCAGATTGGTCGAGCCGGTGGCGCCGTAGATCAAGGCGATGCCGTAGAGCAGAAACCCAGTGGCAAAGGCGCCCATCAAGAAATATTTCATCGCCGCTTCGCTCGACCGGCTGTTGCTGCGCCACATCCCGGTCAGGACATAAACCGCCACGGACATGGTTTCGAGACCCAGGAAAAACACGATCAAGTCGTTGGCGGCCGCCATCAGCACCATGCCGCAGGTGGCAAACAAGATGAGCGCATAGTACTCGCCTTCATAAATTCGCGTCTGGCGCACGTAGTGGACCGACGAAAGAATCGTCAGCGCCGCCGCGGCGATAAAGATCTGGGTAAAGAACAGCGCAAAATTATCGAGCAGGATGGTGTCGCCGAAGGCCCCCTCGCGGCTGCCCCAGAGGAGCACAGCCTCGGCCGAGCACAGCCCCAGGCCGAGCAAGCTAATCCAGGCGAGCAGATTTTTTTCCCGGTCGCGCAGCAAAAGGTCGAGCAGCAACACGACGATCGCTGTCAGCGCGATGTGAGCCGCGGGCAGAATCGGGATGAGGTTAACGTCGCTCACGCGGCTGCTCCGGGTTGGGTTCGAGTTTCAGCGCCACTGGCGCCGATTGGATGGCGAAAACCTTTTTCAATGTCAGATCCACCGACGGCTGCATGCGGCTCAGAAACGGCTGCGGATAGACGCCCATCAAAACGATCAGAAAAATAATTGGCGCCAGCAAAAGAATTTCCCGGCCGTTTAGGTCGTGCAGCTTTTGATTCTCGGGGTTGTTGAGCGGACCGAAGATCACGCGGCGGAACATCCACAGCATGTAGACGGCGCCCAGTATCACACCGCTGGTGGCGACCGCCGTCCAACGCGGTGAGACCCGAAATGAGCCGAGGAGAATCAAAAATTCGCCGACAAAGCCATTCAAGCCTGGCAAACCGATGGACGAAAAGGTCACCACCAGCAACAGCGCGGAAAAGATCGGCAGCTGTTTCCACAGACCGCCGAACTCTTCAATCAGCCGCGTGTGGCGGCGATCGTAGATCATGCCAACCAGGAGAAACAGCGCGCCGGTCGACAGGCCGTGGCTGATCATCTGGTAGATGCTGCCCTGTATGCCTTGCATGTTGAGCGCGAACAATCCCAAGACGACAAAGCCCAAATGGCTCACCGATGAATAAGCCACCAGTTTCTTGATGTCGGTCTGCATCATCGCAACGACGGCGCCGTAGACGATGCCGATGACGGCCAAGGCGATGAAGAGCGGCGCGGCCATCAGCGCTGCATCGGGAAACAGCGGAATCGCAAACCGGAGAAAGCCGTAGGTGCCGAGCTTCAACAAAACGCCGGCGAGAATCACCGAGCCGGCGGTCGGCGCTTCGACGTGCGCGTCCGGCAGCCAGGTGTGAAACGGAAACAGCGGCACTTTGATCGCGAACGAGAGCGCAAAGGCGCCAAACAGCCAGAGCTGCTGATCGAGCGGCAAATCCAGTTTGTAAATCTCCAGCAGATTAAAGGTCATCACCTGATTCACCTGCGCATGGCGCGCCGCCAGATAGATAATCGCGACGAGCATGAGCAGGCTGCCAGCCATAGTGTAGATGACGAATTTCAGCGCCGCGTAAATGCGCCGCGTGCCGCCCCAGACGCCGATGAGAAAGTACATCGGCACCAGCATGACTTCCCAGAAAACATAGAAGAGAAACAGATCGAGGGCGACAAACGCGCCGAGCATGCCGGTTTCCAGAAGCAGCATGAAGATCAAATACTCTTTGACTTTGTCCTTAACCGACCAGGAGGCGAGGATGGCGATCGGCATGAGGAGCGTCGTCAGAAGAACTAGAAACAGACTGATGCCGTCGATGCCGACATGGTAGCTGATGCCGAAGCTCGGCATCCAGGGCACGCGCTCGACCAGCTGCATCTCGCCGCGGCCGGCTTGGAACAGATTGAACACTTTTAGCGAAGCCATGAAGGTAATCAGCGTGGTGGCGAGCGCCATCGTAAACAGCGCATGCTTCTGCGTCCTCGGCATCAACGCCAAGGCGAAGGCGCCAACCACGGGCGCGATCAGAAGAAAGCTCACGTCGCCGATTACGAACATGGTTCCTATTGCTGCCTCAAGAAGTACGCCAGCAGCGCCAGTGTGGCGATCAAAAATGCCGCGAGATAGTGCTGCACGTTGCCGGTCTGCACGCCGCGCCAGACTGAGCTCAGGCCACGCGCGCTGGCACCGACGCCGTTGACGATGCCGTCGATGATCCAGGGATCGAAGAAGCGCGCAAAAAAGCTCGAGATCGCGGTGAACGGCTGGACGATGAAAAAGTCATAGAGCTCGTCGATGTAATACTTGTTGAAGGACAAACGATAAGGCGCGCCACCGGCCAGCGCCGCCAAAGAATCCGGCGCCGTGCTGCTCTTATAATAGAAGCGATAGGCGAGCAGAACGCCGACTGCGATGATCGCCAGGGTCAGACACATCAAACCAAGCTCCAACTGCACCGAGTGATGCGCCCCCTCATGCGCGCCGAAAATCGGTGCCAGCCATTTGTCCCAGCGGCTGCCCCAGAGATATTCCGGGGCACCAAGCCAACCGGTAAAGATCGAACCGATGGCGAGAATAATCAGCGGCTCGGTCATCACTTCAGGCGATTCATGCAGGTGCGCTTTGGTTTTCGCGTCAGCCCGGCAGGTGCCGTGAAAGACCATGAACAGTTGCCGAAACATATAAAACGCCGTGAGCCCGGCAGTCAGCCAACCGACGACCCAAAGCCAGCCCGAGCCATGGGCACTGCTATAGGCTTGCCAAAGGATCAAGTCTTTGGAGAAAAAGCCGGCCGTAAACGGCGCGCCGGCAATCGCTAACGTCGCGACCACATAGGTCCAATAGGTCCGCGGCATGTGTTCTTTCAAACCGCCCATCTTGCGCATGTCCTGCTCGCCGCCCATGGCGTGAATCACGCTACCGGAACCGAGGAACAGACAGGCTTTGAAAAACGCGTGCGTGAACAGATGAAATACCGCGGCGCTGAAGGCGCCGACGCCGACGGCGAGAAACATGTAGCCCAACTGGCTGACTGTGGAATAGGCGAGCACCCGCTTGATGTCGGTCTGGGTCAAGGCAATGGTCGCCGCGAAAATCGCCGTAGCGGCACCGACCCAGGCGATCAAGTGCAGCGTTCCAGGAGCCAACTCGAACAAGAAGTGCAGCCGCGCGGTCATGTAGACGCCGGCGGTTACCATGGTCGCCGCATGAATCAAGGCGCTCACCGGCGTCGGCCCGGCCATGGCGTCGGGCAGCCAGACAAATAGTGGAATCTGCGCCGACTTGCCGGTGGCGCCGACGAAAAGCAAAAGGGTGATGGCGCCAATGGCGATCGGGCTCAAGAGTTTTACGTGCTTTTCCAATTCGACGAAATCCAGCGTCCAAACTCCCTGGCGCGCCAGCTCGGCCACCAGCAGAAAAATCCCCAGGACAAAACCGAAATCGCCGATGCGGTTGACGATGAACGCCTTGTTGCCGGCGATGGCGTTGTTCTGATCGCGATACCAAAAACCGATGAGCAGATAGGAGCACAAGCCGACCCCCTCCCAACCGACAAACAGCAGGAGCAAATTATCGCCCATCACCAACAGCAGCATGAAAAACAGAAACAGATTCAGGTACACGAAAAAGCGCACCATGTCGGTGTCGTGTTCCATGTAGCCCAACGAATAGAGATGAATGAGAAACCCGATGCCGGTTACCACCAGCAGCATGACCGCGGTCAGAGCATCGGCCTGGAGGGCGAAGTTGACTTTGAAGCTGCCCGACTCGATCCAGGTATAAACCAGGTCGCGGAATATGCCGTTGTTGGGCAGCAGGTAAAAAACCCAGAGCGCAATCGCAAACGACGCCGCCACCGCGGACGATGCCAGCAAGCCCGCCGCGGTCTTGCCCATGCGCCCGCCAAAGAAAAGATTGATCGCGCTGCCCGCCAAAGGCAGCAGCGGAATCCAGCGCAACAGATCGCAGGGCAGAGTGAGTTGCGTCAGCGCTACCATTTGAGCAGTTGCATCTCCTGCGGATCGAGGGATTGCCGGTGGCGAAAAACCGAAATGATAATGGCGAGCCCGATCACCGCCTCAGCCGCCGCCACCGCCATGACGAAAAAGACCGTCACTTGCCCGGCCATAGCGCCCAGGTAGCGCGAAAACGCAATGAAGGTGAGATTTACTGCGTTGAGCATCAATTCGATCGACATCAAGACGACGATCAGATTGCGCCGCACCAGCACGCCGATCACGCCGATGGAAAAAATCACCGCGCTCAGAATCAAATAATAATTGAGCGGCACCAGCGCCATCTTAATGTTCCCTCTTCGCCAGCACGACCGCGCCGACGATCGCCACCAACAAGAGCACCGAGGCGATCTCGAACGGCAAGACAAATTCCGTGAAAAGACTCTTCGCCAAAGTCTCGGGGCTGCCAAAAATCTCCGTCGCCACCAGCGGGTCGGCGGGCGTTTCACTGTGATTCATCACCGCCATCAAGAGACCCGCCAACAACGACGCCAACACCGTGCCGAACCCCCAGCCAAGCGCGCGCGGCCGCTCCAGCGCCGTCGGGTTCAAAAACATAATGACGAACAGAAACAAAACCATGATCGCACCGGCATAAACCAACACCTGCAGCACGCCGACCATCGGCGCATGCAAGGTGAAAAATAGAATCGCGATCAAAAACAGCGCGGCGACCAGGGCGATGGCGTTGTGCACCACGTTGCGCTTGAACACCACCACCAGCGACGCCAGCACCAGCAGCGCGGCGATGAAATAGAAAAAGAGGATCGGCAATGTCATGGCTGCTATTCCACCGCGATGATGATCAAAGCTGTAATCAACACGTTGAGGAGCGCCAGCGGCAGCAGCATCTTCCAACCCAAGCGCATCACTTGATCGTAGCGAAACCGCGGCACGCTCCAGCGCAAAAGAATTTGCAGCCAGCAAAAGAAGAGGACCTTAAGCGTAAAGGCGCCGACTTGCATGAGCACGATCAACCAGTGCGGCATCAGCAAAACCGAGCCCCAGGGAAAGTGGAAACCGTCGCTCAACAGGTAAGGCACCTGCCAGCCGCCGAAAAATAGCGTCGTCACCAAGCCCGCTGCAGTGACGATTTCAGCGAACTCGCCGGCAAAGAACATGAGAAACTTGCCGCCCGAATATTCGACATGATAGCCCGCGACAATTTCTGATTCCCCTTCGGGCAGATCGAAGGGCACGCGCTTGGTTTCAGCGACGGCGGCGGTAAAGAACAGCAAAAACGCCACGGGCTGCAAGAATACACCCCAGGCTGGCAGCCAGCCGATGGCGGCCCTCGCCCCACCCCAGGACTCGGGCAAGAACTCGCGCAGCAGCATGCCTTGGCCGCGGGCGATTTCCTGCAATTCGAGGGTCCCGTAAACCATCAGAATGCCGACCACCGACAAGCCCATGGCCACTTCGTAGGAGATCATCTGCGCCGAACCGCGCACGCCGCCGAGCAGAGAAAATTTATTGTTCGATGCCCAGGCGCCGATGACGATGCCGTAGACGCCCAAGGATGCCATGGCGAAAACATAGAGGATGCCAATGTTGATGTTGGCGACCTGCAAGTTGATCAAGCGATCGCCCCACTGCAGCACGTCGCCAAACGGAATCACCGCGAAAGTGACCAGCGCCGGAAACAGCGCCATGCAAGGCGCTAGTGTATGGAGAAACTTATCGCCGGCGGGCGGAATGAAATCTTCCTTGGTGAGAAACTTGAGCGGATCGGCAATCAGCGTATTGACCAGCCCCATGCCGGCAAAGCCGAAGATCGACGCGCGGTTGGCGCCGATGCGATCTTGGATCAAGGCGCTGCCTTTGCGCTCGACCCAGCCTAAAATGCCGGCCAGGTTGAGCACCATGAAAACAACCAAAAAGGCTTTGATGGCGATGATTGTGAAATCGACGATCATGACGCTGCCGCACCACCACTTTTGAGATCGACCCCCTGATCGCCGATCGCGGCGTAACTCAAGCCGCCATAGGCCGCGACTTCTTTAGCCAGTGCAGCGAACACCTGGGCCGGAGTCGCGTACGACAACTTCTCACCGGCGAGCTCAAGCAAACGCGAGAAGATTTCGCAATCCTGCAGCGCCCCTTCGGGCGGCAGCACGGCGGCGTTGAGCCGCTGCACGCGGCCGTTGCGATTGGTGTACGTGCCGTCCTTCTCGCCGAAGTGCGTTGCCGGCAAAACCACATGGGCCAACTTCGCGGTCTCCGTCAGGCGCGTGTCCTGGACCACCAGAAAGGAAAGTTTTTCCAAGGCTGCGCGCGCTGCTGCGGCGTCGGCGCTTGTGTAAATCGGGTCCTCGCCAACGATGAACGCATTGGTGAATTCACCGGCGGCGATGCGTTTCATCAGCATTTCATAACCGCCGTTAGCACCCACGCCCATGTCGCGCGCACCGCGCCAGTTGGGTGAGCGGTCCGGGCTCATGAGAATTTTTTGCGTCTCGGTCAACGCCCGCTCTTCATAGAAAACCGCCGTCACGGCGTTGACCTTGTCCATCAGCTTGGCGAATAGGAAAGCCTCTTCGTTGGTGCTGCGGCCCGAGAGAATCGCCGCCGTGGCGCGGTTCGAGCCACGGCCGGTCAGCACGGCGCGCAGCGCCTCGTCCCACGTGGCCGGCATGAGCCCGCCTTCGCCGCGAATCAGCGGCGTTGTCAACCGTTCGCCCTCGGTTAACCCCTGAAAGCAATAGCGCCCTTCGTCGCAGATCCAGTGTTGGTTCACCGCATCGTTGATGCGCGGTTTAAAGCGCGCGATCTCGTTTTGATACGTTTCGACGCTGATATTGCAGCCAGTGCTGCAGCCCGGACAAACCGACGGCGTCTTCTGCAAGTACCAGACGCGCACCTTGAAACGAAAGTCGCGATCCGTCAGCGCGCCGACGGGGCAGATGTCGACGACATTCGCTGATAAAGGATTGTCGAGCACGGCGTCATCAAAGAGCGAGATTGTCGCATGGTCGCCGCGGTTGATCACCGCCAGTTCGTTGGTTTTGGTGATCTCCTGGCAGAAACGCACACAACGCGTGCACTTGATGCAGCGCTCGCCGTCGAAAATAACGTTGGGGCCGAAAATGGTTTTTTTGCGATCGTGGATTTTGCCGACGTCCTGACGGCTCTCCTGGAGGTTGTGCTCCATGTAGTAGTTTTGCAGCATGCACTCGCCCGCCTGATCGCAGATCGGACAATCCACCGGATGGTTGATCAGCAAGAATTCCATCACCGCTTTGCGCACCGCCAACACTTTAGGGCTCTGCGTCAAGACCGCCATGCCCTCGGCCACCTGGGTGTTGCAGGCGATCTGCAGCTTGGGCATTTTTTCGATTTCGACCATGCACATGCGGCAGTTGCCGGCGATGGACAGCTTCGGGTGATAACAGTAATGCGGTATCGCCACACCGGCCTCGGCCGCCGCCGCAATGACGGTCTTGCCCTTCTCGGTGACGACCTCGGTGCCGTTGATTGTGATCTTTACGGGATCCATCTATTTTCGCCGATACTTGTAGGGGCAGGCCTTGTGCCTGCCCGCGGATCGGGCAACCACAAGGGTTGGCCCTACAACCAATCCAACTACGTAACGCGCGCTAGTGCGTAACGGTGCACTTCCCTGCCGCGATATGAGCTTCGAATTCATCGCGGAATTTTCTGATAAACGCCCCCGGCGGCCACGCCGCGGCGTCGCCGAAGGGGCAGATCGTGTTGCCGGCGATGTTGCCGGCGACGTTGAGGATCAGATCCAAATCGCCTTTTTGGCCTTGGCCATGCTCGATGCGGTGCAGTATTTTCTCCATCCAGTGAACGCCTTCACGGCAGGGGCTGCATTGGCCGCATGATTCGTGCGCGAAGAACCGGCCCAGGTTCAACGCCGCTCGCACCATGCAGGTGGTTTCGTCCATGACGATGACGCCGCCGGAACCGAGCAGACTGCCCGCCGCCTGAACCGATTCGTAGTCGAGGTTTACTTTTTCTAACTCCTCCGGTTTTAACACCGGCATGGAGCCGCCGCCGGGGATGACGCCTTTTAATTTTTTGCCGTTGGCCACACCGCCGCAGTCTTCTTCGAGAAATTTCTTGAACGGATAGCCCATCTCGACTTCGTACACGCCTGGTTTAGCGACATGGCCGCTGACGCTAAAAAGTTTGGTCCCTTTGCTTTTCTCAGTGCCCATTGCCGAATAGGCGGCTGCGCCCCGTTCGAGAATCCACGGCAGCGTCGCCAGCGTCTCGACGTTGTTAACCACGGTTGGACAGCCGAACAACCCATGGGTCGCCGGAAACGGCGGCTTGACCTTGGGCCAACCGCGGCCGCCTTCCAATGACGAAAGCAAACCCGTCTCCTCACCGCAGATATAAGCGCCGGCACCGCGGTGCACGATCAAATCGATATCGTAGCCCGTGCCCAAAACGTTTTTGCCCATCAATCCCGCGCCATACGCTTCTTGAACCGCTTGCTCCAAGCGCTTGGCGCCAAAGGCCATCTCGCCGCGAATGTAAATGAACGAAGTGTGCGACTGAATCGCAAAGGCCGCGATCAAAGTTCCCTCGACGATGGCGTGCGGGTCTTGCTCGATCAACAAGCGATCTTTGAACGTCCCCGGCTCGCTTTCGTCAGCGTTGCAGACCACGTACTTCGGCTTCGGGTTATCCTTTGGAACGAAGCTCCACTTCATCCCCGTCGGAAACCCAGCACCACCGCGGCCGCGCAGCCCTGAAGCCTTCACTTCTTCGATCAGCTGCTCCGGCTTCATGCTCGAAACAACTTTTTGCCACGACGCATAGCCGCCGCGCGACTGGTAGGTCGCCAGCAGATGAGAATCGGGAACACCGATATTACGGAGTAAAACTTTTTCCATGAACTAAGAAATGGATAATGGACAATGGATAATGGACAATGATTCGGAACTTAGAATTGCGAGTTTTGAATTATCCATTGTCAACTATCCATTCATTTCATTCCGTCGAGAATCTTATCGATCTTCTCGTCGGTCAGATTCTCATAATAATCGTCATTGACTTGCATCATCGGCGCCGTGCCGCAGGAGGCCAGACACTCGACCTCCGATAACGTAAACCTCTTATCTTCCGTCGTTTGGCCCGGCTTGATGCCCAATTTCTTGCTCAGATACTCGGTGACCTTCTCCGCGCCGCGCAGCGCGCACGGCAGCGTACGGCAGACCTGAATATGGTGCCGGCCGATCGGCTTCTGGTTGTACATCGTGTAGAAAGTCACCACACTCTGCACCCGTGCCGGCGCCTGCCCCATCAGTTTGGCGACGTATTCGATGGCCTCCGAACCGATATAGCCGAACTCTTGCTGCGCTAGATAAAGCACCGGCAGCATCGCGGCTTCCTTCTTAGGATAGCGCGCAACCGTCTCCTCGAATTTCTTATAAGTCTCGGGCGAAAACTCCAAAGCCATAACCAAATCCGAAACGCCTTACCCCTTACTCCTCACCCCTCACGCGAAATCTTACCGGTCGCATTCCCCGCCGATCATATTCACCATGCCGAAGGTCGGCACGATATCGGCGATCATGTAGCCCTTGATCATTTCCGGAAAAGCCCCCATGGCGATAAAGCAGGGCGGGCGCACGCGCACGCGATAGGGCTTGCCGCCGCCGTCGCTGACGATATAAAAGCCGAGCTCGCCATTGCCGCCCTCGACGGCCGTATAAGTTTCCCCGGGGGGCACTTTGATGCCCTCCATGATGATCTTGAAATGATGCATCAGTCCTTCGATGCTGCCGTAAACTTTTTCTTTCTCCGGCAGGACAAAGCGCGGATCGTCGATCCACACCGGTCCCACCGGCAATTGCTCCAGGCCCTGTTCGACGATGCGCATGCTCTGTTCGAGCTCTTGAATGCGGCAAACGAAGCGATCGTAGTTGTCGCCCTTGGTGCCCACCGGCACATCGAACTGCATCTGGTCGTAAACGAGATACGGATACGCTTTGCGCACATCGTAGTTGGCGCCGGTGGCGCGCAGCATGGGACCGGTCAAGCTATAATTCAACGCCGTCTCACGCGAGATGACGCCGATGTTCGACATGCGGTCGATGAAGATCCGGTTGCGCGACAGCAGCCGGTCGCAGTCGCCGAGCAATTTGCGAATGGTCTTGAAAGTTGCCCTGACCCGCTCAGCGAAATCCTGCGGTAGATCGTGCTTCACGCCGCCGATGCGCACATAAGTCACCGTCAGGCGCGCGCCGGTCAAATTCTCGATGATGCGCGTGACCATCTCGCGCGCCTCGATCATATAGAACCCGACCGTGATGGCGCCCAACTCCGACGCCGCCATGCCGCAGCAGGTGAGATGATCGAAGATCCGCGCCAGCTCGCTGATGATGACGCGAATGTATTGGCAGCGCGGCGGCGTCTCGGCGCCGATCAGTTTTTCCACAGCCAGGGCATAGCCGACGTTATTGATCAGCGACGAGGCGTAATTGAGTCGGTCGGTGTAAGGAATGACCTGGGTCCAGGTCGCGTTCTCGCAGCTCTTGTCGAAGCCGCGGTGCAGAAAGCCGACTTCGACGTCGCAGTCGAGCACTTTCTCACCTTCGAGCTTCAGGTTGAACTTGATCGTGCCATGGGTCGCCGGATGGGACGGCCCCATCTGCAGCTCCATGATCTCGCTCGGCAGCTCTTGCTCTTCGGCTTTCATTTTTTGCGATTGATCTCGTGCTGCAGTCGGCGCAACTTGTTATTCGACCGTTCATCGACGAACGTGCCGTCGACATGACGCTCCGGCACGCGCGGTTGGCACTGATTGATCGGATAATCTTTTCTCAGCGGGTGACCCTGGAATTCGTCATACAAAAGAATCCGCCGCAAGTCGGGATGATCGACAAAGCGAATACCGTAAAGGTCCCATACTTCGCGCTCGAGAAAGTTGGCGCCGCGCCACAGCGGCGTTAGCGACAGCACCGTCGCGTCGCTCTCCGGCACCGGCACGCGCACGCGCAAACGACAGCCGCCCTGCGTCACGGTGAGCTGATAGACCACTTCGAAACGCGGCTCTTTCTTTTTCCAATAGTCGACCGCCGTAATGTCCGAGAGTAAATCGAAACCCAACTGCGCATCTTCTTTGAGCAAACGAAAGCTGTCGCGCAGCCCGTCGCGGCTGAGCATTACAACGTTGTCGCCCTGCGGCTGCAACGTTTCCAAAACCTTCGACCCAAGTTTTTCTTGGATGTATGAAAGGACCGGGCTCGCCTCAGCCATGCCGCATCAATCCCACTCCAGGGCCCCTTTTTTCCAGACGTAGATGTAGCCGACGGTCAAGATGATCAGAAAAATTCCCATCTGAATCAGGCCGAACATGCCCAACTGCCGGAAATAAATCGCCCATGGATACAGAAACACCACTTCAAGGTCGAAAATCAAGAATAACATCGCGATCAGGTAGAACCGCACGGAAAAGCGAATGCGTGCATCGCCGCGCGGCGGATTGCCGGACTCGAACGGCTCAGCTTTCACCGGGTTGCTCGACTTGGGCCCTAGCTTCCAGGCGAGGAAGAGCAACGCCAAAACGATGATCCCCGCAATCGCGAAGAGCACCAGCAACGGAAAATAGGGGCTGTGCATATCGGCTGATAAAAAAAACCGTACCGCCCAAATGAGAGGTACGGAAAGATGTCCGGCAACTCTTTAGTTTTTATGGGGAAATTGTCGGGCTGTCAAGGTAAAGTCGGTGCCGGCACCGCGTTTAGCGTTTGGAGTCTAGCGTCTGGCGTTGATCGGAACTTAGACTCCAGACGCTAGACCCTAGACGCTTTTAGCCGCGCGGATAAAGCGCATCCATCATCAACTTCTTATGTTGGCCCGGCGTGCCGAGGTATTGATAGAGCGTGTGCGCCAGCACGCTGTGCGCCATCATCGGGTGGCTGTAGTCGGTGCCCGGGCCGGCCCAAACCATGTGCGCGTAGTTGGTACCGTGGTAATAGCCGTCGCTCGCCGTCGCTTTGGCTTCGTGCGCCGCGGCCTTGGCGTCCATGCCGCTTTCAATGCGCCAGATCGCCTCGTAAGTCGCCCAGCGCGCGGTGTCCATGCAAATCGAGATATCGACGCAGTGGTCCTGCACCCGTTGGAAGCGGCCGATGGGCTGGCCGAAGACGACGCGGGTGCGCGTGTATTCGCAGGTGATGTCGAAAACTTCCTGGGTCGCGCCGACTTGATAGGCGGCGAGGATCGGCAGCGTCTTCGTCAGTGCCGCATCGAGCGTCGCCCAACTGCCGCCGCTGGTGCCGATGAAATTATCGGCGCTGACCGCGACGTTATCGAAGTTGACCTCAAAGGCAGAAATTAGAAAACCCACCAGCGGTTTCACCGTCACGCCCGGCCGCTTGGCGTCGACGAGAACAAACACTAATTTGCCCTCTTCGGTGCGCGCCGCGCACAAAAAGTGGGTCGCCGCATCGGCATCGAAAACAAAGCGCTTGTGACCTTTGACGAGATAGCCGGCGGGAGTTTTCGTCAGCCGGGTCTCCACCGACTCCGGTCCCCAATAGGCGGCCTTGTCGGTGATCGCCGGCACGACGATCGTCGTGCCTTTGCAGAGCGCCGGCAGCAGCGCCTTGCGCTGCGCGTCGTTGCTAGCTTCATAAATAATCTGCGCGCTGAGAATTCCGGAAGTAAACAGCGGTCCCGGCACCGGCCCGTGGCCCAGTGCTTCAAATACCACCGCGCAGTCCATGGTCGACAACCCGGCGCCACCGACATCTTCCGGCAGCATCATGCCAAGCCAGCCCAGCTCGGCGGCCTTCTTGATGATCTCCGGGCGATAAACCGCTTTGTTCAAAAACCATTGAGTCATCTGATGCGCCGGCACTTCGGCCTTGACAAAATCCGACGCCACTTTTTGCAGCATCTCTTGGTCTTCAGTAAGTCCTAAATCCATATGAGTCTCCTAATGCTTCCGTCTCCAAGCGGGCGCGATGAATCGCGCGCCTACTATTGCCTGTTGCCTCGTGCCTAATCCGTTTCCGGCGCCTTCTCGACGGTCGGCCGGCCGAGGCCCAAACGCCGTGCGAAGATAACGCGGTCGGTGTCGAGTGTGCCGCCGCCATGCAGTTGGCCGGGGCCGGTGCGCACGGCGTATTCGAAATCGATTACTTCGTGGACCGACAAGTCTTGCACCAGCGCGTCGCTGCCCATGATCGCCTGCAAGCGCTCGCCATTGCGCAGCCGCATCATGCGCTGGAAGTAGCGCTGCTGTGGGCCGCCGTAGGGATGCGGCTTCTTGGCGAAGCGGCGCCAGTAAATCAGTTGATTGAAGCGGCGCAGCGTGTTCAGCTCGATAAACATATCCGCCATCGCGTCGCGCACGCGCGGATCTTCGATAATCGGCTTGCCGTCGACGTGGGTATTGCGGCAGTATTCGACCACCCGCTCGAATAACGGATCGGCCGCGATGCGGCCGTCGCCGCCATGCTCCAGCTCCATGTGGGTGCTGGCAACTTTCCAGCCGTTGTTCTCGCCGCCGATCAGATACTTCGCCGGCACCCGCACGTTGTCGAAGAACACCGCGTTCTTGATGCCCATCATCAAATTCATGTGCTGGATGGTGATGCCCGGCAGGTTCGCCGGAATGTGCAACCAGCCCAGATTCTCGTGGCGCTTGCCCTGCGGATTGGTGCAGACCAGGGTCCAGAGATAATCGGGCGGCAGATGGTGCCCGACCATGACCTTTTGACCGTTGACAACGTAGTGGTCGCCGTCGCGAATCGCTTTGGTCTGGCAGTTGGCGATGTCGCTGCCGCCATGGGGTTCGGTCAGCACCTGCCAAACGCAGATCTCCGCGCGCGAGATCGGACCAAGAAATTCGGCTTTCTGTTCTTCGCTGCCCCAGCGAATCAACACCGGCGAGACGATGCGCGCCAACGTGTAGAAGACATGCGACAGGTTCAGGCCGTACTTGAACAGCTCGGTCTCCAAAACGATCTGGTGATCGACGGACAGGTCGGCGCCGCCGTATTTCTTGGGAAACGTTGGAAACAGCCAGCCCTTGGCGCCAAGTTTTTGCGCCAGACCGCGGCGAAATTTGTACTCTTGATCGTCTTCGCGAGTCGACCAAGAGGCCGACCAGCGCAAGTGCTCGAAGCCTTTAAATTCATTGGCCAGCCAAGTGCTGACCTCCGTACGAAACTCCAGTACCTGGGGTGGATCTGCGGAAACGGTGAAATCCATAGCTCGCTCCTTTCAGTCGTTCGCGGTTTCGAGTTTGGAGTTTCGTGTTACGGGTTCTCAACCCGAAACACGAAACCCGGAACCCAAAACGAATTCATACTACTCCACTCGCTCTTAGTTCTTTAACTGCGTGCGCATCATAGCCGATCTTGGCCAGCACCTCTGCAGTGTTTTCGCCCAAGAGTGGTGCCGGACGAAAAAATTTCGGCGGCGTGCCCGACAAGTTGATCGGGCTGCCGACCAAATTGCTGGTGCCCATCTTCGGATGAGTGATCTGCTTGGGAATACCCAAATGTTTGATCTGCGGATTGTCGAACACTTCGCGGATGGTGTTGATCGGCGCGTTGGGAATCTCGTTGGTATCGAGCCGCGGCAGCCAGTAGTCGCGCTTTTTCTTGGCAAACGCCGCGCGCAGCATTTTGACTATTTCATTGTGGTGGTCGGTGCGCTGCTTGCGCGTCTCGAAGCGCGGGTTGCCAATTTGGTCGTCGAGCTCACCCGCTCGAAGCAGTCCCTCCCAGGCTTTGTTATGGCCGGAGAGATGCACCATGAACGGTTTGCGGTCGCAGTCGAGCAGGCTGTAGATGCGCCCCTTGGGAAAATTCTCGCGCGACACCGCTTCGCCGCCGTTTAAATAGTCCGAGACATGCGACTCGATAAACGCAATGGCCACTTGCAAGAGCGACACGTCGATAAACTGGCCGCGGTTAGTCTTCGCCCGCGCCAGCAGCGCCGCCATGATGCCGTGGGCCGCGAAGATACCGGCGGAATGATCGACGAACGATATGCCCGCCACTTTGGGATCGTCCAGGTCGGTCACTAGGCTCATCATGCCGCTCAGCGCCTGGCCGATGGTGTCGAAGCCCGGCTTATCGCGGTAGGGCCCGCTCTGGCCGTAGCCGGAAATCGAGCAATGAATCAGCTTCGGATTGAGTTTTTCGAGAACATAGAAGTCGAGGCCCAACTGCTTGCGCGTCGGCGGCCGGAAATTTTCCAGAAAAATATCGGCGGTTTCGAGCAGTTTGAGCAAAATCTCGCGCGCTTTTTTCTCGCGCAAGTTCAAAGTCACGCTCTTCTTATTGCGGTTGAGCGCGCGAAAGCTCGGCCCATAGCCTTCGTATTTCGGATTGCGCCCGCGGTGCGTGTCGCCGCCATTGGGCAGCTCTATCTTGATGACTTCGCAGCCTAAATCGCCCAGTAAACTACTGGCATAGGGCCCAGCCACATGGCCGCTGACATCGATACAGGTAAATCCTTCGAGTGCTCCGGAAATCATTCGCCGTAAAACCGTTCAAGGGAATAGAATTCACTTATCGTAATCGAAAAATGTTGTCCATATGCCGCGCTTTGCGCGGTAGTTCCAACCGTTCCAGCGGTTCAAACCGCCGGATTGACATCTTGGCCATTTGGCGAAGCAACCGGTCTCAGTGTATTGTGTAGCAGAGTAAACAACGCATCCGAGCTGCTTGGTTATGAAACTATCTGTCCTTGATCAATCGACCGCCTCCCAGGGAAAAACCCAGGACGTCGCCATCCGCGAGACGCTGGCGCTGGCGCGCCATTGCGATGAGCTGGGTTTTCATCGTTATTGGGTGTCGGAGCATCATAACTCAGGCAATATCGTCGGCACCGCGCCGGAAATTCTCATGTCGGCCATCGCCGCGACGACCAAACGCATCCGCATCGGCAGCGCGGGCGTCATGCTGCCGCACTATTCAGCGCTGAAAGTCGCCGAACAATTTCGCGTGCTCGAAGCCATCGCGCCCGGCCGCATTGATTTGGGTGTTGGCCGCGCGCCGGGGTCGGACCAGTTGACTTCCTATGCGATCAATCCCAATCCGCAAAACGTCCACGACCAATTTCCCCGCCAAGTGCAGGAGCTCCAACACTGGGTGTCGGGTTGGCCGCTACCCGAGGGGCATCCGTTTCAACGCATCAATGCTCAACCGACCGGACCGACCACACCGGAGATGTGGATACTCGGCAGCTCCGACTACGGTGCGCAGCTGGCCGCCTACTTCGGTCTGCCCTATGCGTTTGCCTATTTTTTCAGCGACGGCACCGGCGTCGAGCAAGCACTGGAGCTCTACCGAAAAAATTATCGCCCCAGCGAAACCTATCCCAAACCGATTTGTACGATTTGTGTCTGGGCATTGGCCGCCGACACCGAAGCCGAGGCGCTGCGGCAGTTTAAATCGCGCGAGCGGGCGATGATCGACCGCAAACAAGGCATCCGTATGGCACTGTTGCCGCCCGACGAAGCCTCACGCCCCTATTCCGCCCACGAAGTGGCGATGGCGGGAAAGCTCCACCGCAAAGCGATCGTCGGCTCCAAAGATCAAGCAGCCGCTCGGCTGAGGGACCTGGCTAAGAGCCTGAACCTTGACGAGTTGGTGGTCGTCACTTGGACCTATGATGCCACGCCGCGCCATCGCTCCTACGAGCTTTTGGCCGAGGCCTTTGGTTTGACCAAGTAGCGACCTACGTCGCAGTTGATTTCCGCGGCGACTTGCCTACCATACAGCTATCCAGCGCGAGTCCGCTGAAAATTTTAAGAATGCTTCGACAGCATCAACGGATTTTGCATGAACGCTTACACTTTGAAACCGTTCGTCCTGAGCCTGTCGAAGGACTCCGGATAGCTGATTCAGCAGCATCCTTTCGTTTGAAGGACTCCGGTCGATCATAACAAAACAAACACTCGGGAGGCCGTATGTTAAAAGGTTCCTGTCTTTGCGGCGCCGTGCGTTACGAAATCGACGGTGCGCTCGAAGCGATCACCAACTGCCATTGCAGCCTATGCCGAAAAATGTCCGGCTCGGCCTTTTCCTCCGGGGCGTCGGTGTCACAGAGTGAATTCCGTATTGTGGCCGGCAAAGAGATGCTCAACCAGTGGGAATCGTCGCCGGGCTATTTTCGTAATTTTTGCAGCCGTTGCGGTTCGCCGCTATTCAAGATCAAAGCCAAAGACCCCAACGTCATTCGTCTGAGAGTGGGCAGCCTCGACAGCGATCCCGGCGTCAAGATCTCCAAACACATGCATGTCAAGTCTAAAGCGCCCTGGGTCGAGCTCAACGACGGCCTACCGCAAACGGAGTAGCCATGCCGCGCCAATTCGTTCGCTGGGTCTTAGCAATTGTTTTGGTGGTCATCGCCGCCTGTAGTTCGGAGACATTTACTGAGATCGAAAAAGATCGGGCGCCCTTAATCGGCGGATTGGAGAGCTACTCTACGCGAGATGAAATTATCGCGAAGCTGCCGCCCCAAGCCGAGACCAAAGTCATCGAAGATACTTCGCGACACAAGCCAGGCTCGCAGCCGCCCTATCAAGTCTACGTGGTCAAAGTATCGTCCTATGAACATCTCAAACACTCCGGCTACCTTTCCCTCACCTTTTTTAACAACCGGTTCATGCAAGCCGCCTTCTATCCGGACAAGCGTAACGACTACATCGCTGCGCTGCGCGCCAGCGGTGTCGCCGTAAAGACCGGCACCGAGTACATCACTGGCCACACGGTGGTCTGGATCGGCAGCGACTTCGACAATAAACCCTACATCGGCTGGGCCGACGACCGCCTGCGCGCCCAACAGCGCCGCTGGCTCAGCAAGTATTCTTAAAATCCATGTGGCACCGACTCGTTACATCATAGCGTCTGCAGTGGCAGCCGAGCAGTTGGTCCAAGTGGGACCGCTGATCGCAGGTGCTTGGGCGCGCCCCGACGACAATCTCGGCCGGGAGATCCGCGGTCAATTTCTCCTCGACACCGGCGCCTACGGCGCAATGATCGACCTCGAAGCCGCCGAGTTGCTCAACCTGCCGCTCTGCGGCACGCGCGAGCTGCACGGCATTCACGGTTATGGCCGGCTGCAAGAGTATCGCGCGCAACTGTTTTTGCGCGCGCAGGATGACGCCGGTCGAGCCGCGACTTTCGCGCCGGTCGTCGATTGCGTCGGCGTGCCGGCGCTGCGCCAGCGCAATCACAAGCATGGCGTCGATTTGATCGGCATACTGGGCCGGCTTTTTCTGCAACAGGGCCGTTTGGAAATCGACGCGGTCAAAGGCACAGTGACTCTCACGCTCCAAGTCAGTGGCAGAGGCCAGTCGGATGGCGTATAAGCGCAACAGAAAGCAGCAAGCGATGGCAGAGCCAACGGACAAGGATGTCGAAAAGGGAGTCGCCGAACGGCTGCGCGAGGCCGGTATAAACTTCGAGACGCAGAAAGCGATGGGCGGTCTTGCCCTGGATTTTCTCGTCACCACGCCCGACGGCCGCCAGATCATTATTGAAAGCCGCGACTGGGACTTTCCCGGCTTGACGACCGAAGCGAGTCGCCAGGCTCAGCAATATCAGCAAGCGGCCAAAGCGGACGCCGCTTTTGTCGTGATTCCTGGGCTCAAACGCAATCTGCCATCGCGCGGTGTGGTCACGCTGGACGGTTTAGTATCGGCGCTCAAGGCGGAGATCGACAAGGGCAAGTCGCGCACGCCGCCCCAAGAAGTAACGAAGATCGAGCAAATCGTCTTCGCCGCCATGCCCTTTGCACCGCAGTGCGAAGACGTCTTTTCCGTCGCCATGCGCTACGCAGCCGAGCAGAACGGCGCGGTCTGCGAGCGGGTCGACCGGCGTGAGTTTCAAGGCAACGTGGTCGACGAGATTCATCGCTTGATTCGCAAGTCCGTCGCTGTCTTCGTCGATCTTTCCGAATCCAAGCCCAACGTGCTCTACGAGGCCGGCTTCGCTCACGCCTTGAAGAAGCCTTGCATTCATATCTGTTCGACGGCAACCGACAAACTTCCTTTCGACGTCGCCCAATGGAAGACGACCCAGTACAACCTCGGTCAAACCCACAAGCTCAGCAAAGAGCTAGCACAACGATTGAAAGCCGCGCTGCAATGAGCAATGCTTTGGGTCGACAAAGACGCCGAATCCGTTCGTCCTGAGACCTGTCGAAGGACTCCGATACGCTTTCGCATGTGCGTCGTTTTTGTCTCTTATGACCAACTCTGCGCGCACTATCTACGTCGACATGGACGATGTGATTTGCCAAACCGCCCGGCGCTTTCTTGACATCGTCGAGCGCGAGTTCGGCAAACGCGTTGCCTATGAGCAACTCACCAATTTCGACATCGGCCAGGCTTGCAACCTGCAGCCGGCCGAGCGTGACGAGCTCTATCGCATCGTGCACCAGAACAAAGAGCTGCTAAACTTAGCACCGATCGGCCAAGCGATCGATGTGTTGCGTAGGTGGGCCGCGACCGACTACGAGATCGCCATCGTCACCGGCCGGCCGCCGGAATGTGAAGAAGTCTCGCTGGTCTGGCTCGCGCGTCACCGCGTGCCCTTTCAAAGCTTTACCATGGTCGACAAATACGGCCGCTTCGCCACCGCCAATACCAGCGCCATCACCCTCGATGAATTGCGCGCACGGCAGTATTGCTGGGCGGTGGAAGACTCGCTGCCCATGGCCCACTATCTCGCTGCACAAATGGCGGTGCCGGTCGCCTTGATCGATTGTCCCTGGAATCGCAGCGGTGCCGATCATGCCAACATCGCCCGCTGCGCCGATTGGCACGCCATCGCGAGCATCGCCGAGCGTGCCCCGCTGACAGGAACAAAAAAGTGAGTCGGTCGAGCGCGCTAACCTCAGCCGCGAAATTACCAAGAAACTTTTACGAGCAAGCGACTCTCGAAGTATCGCGCGAGCTGCTCGGGAAATATCTCGTGCGCGTCCATCGCGACGGCACAACGGCTGGACAAATCGTTGAGACCGAAGCCTACATCGGCCCCGACGACAAGGCCTGCCACGCCTCCAAAGGCCGCACGCCACGCACCGAAATCATGTTCGGCCCGCCCGGCCACGCCTATGTCTATCTGATCTACGGTTTTCACTACCTGCTGAATTTCGTCACCGAAGGCATTGGCGTGCCCGCCGTTGTGCTGATTCGCGCGGTGGAGCCGCGCGAGGGCATCGAGCTCATGCAGCTGCGCCGCCACACAACCGCAGTGCGCAACCTGTGCAGCGGCCCGGGCAAGCTCTGCCAAGCCTTTGCCATCGACCGCAGCCATAACGGCAGCGACATCTGCGCCGGGGAGCTCTACGTCGAAGACCGCTGCGAGCGCGTCAAGAATATTGCGACCACCCCGCGCATTGGCATAGACTACGCGGGAAAGTGGAAGCACAACCCTTGGCGGTTTTTCGTTAGAGACAGCGAGTTTGTTTCAAAGCGGTGAGAGCACACTTGAGGGCAGTTCTGGCGACTGTCATTCTGCGCCGAAGGCGAAGAATCTGCCGATTACGCCGGGCGAAAGAAGCAGATGCTTCGCTTCACTCAGCATGACACCCGAAGGGCTCCGAGTTTTTTGCGGAATGGGAGAATGATACAGATGATACTGCCTCTCTTTTCACTAATAGCTTGATCTTGTGTGGCGGACCGATATCCGCAGCGACACCCGACAACCTCATCGAAGGCGCAAAAAAAGACGGCAAGATGATCTTCTACACCTCGGTGGAAACCGAGTTCGCGCGGGTTCTCACGAGCGGCTTCGAAGCCAAGTACCCGTTCATCAAGACTGACATCTTCCGCACCGGCATCCGCCCCGAGGGCTATCCAACACACCTAAAGACCGGGCCGAGCCGCGTAGAACTAGCAGAAAAAATCCTGGACTATCGCCGAGGGCAAGAGGCTCTGTTTGTGCGATAGCCTGGATCGAATTAAAGTCGAAAGATCGTCCGCTGCAGAAACTCCTAGGGATCTGGTGGCTTTGCAGCGATTTTTTGTAGCACAAGGATTTTTCCGACGCGCGGCCCTATCCAGTTAAAGTATTGGTACTCCTTAAGAGTCTCATAGCCAGGAACGTTGCCGAAAGCTATCAGGTAAGTGTCGTCCCTGACCCACCACCAACTCTTTGTCGGGTCAAGCTTACGGCGACCGGATCCGGAGAGATAGAGTCCGCCAAACTCGAACCCCCCATCGATACTCGTGGCGGCAATACCCCGATCATTCATGAGATGGTGTATTGCTTCCCAACGAAGTCGGTTCCAGGCGAGATAATCTCTAGTTGCGCCAATGGCGAAGACCGTCATCGCAAGAAGAGTCGCTAAACTAACCCAGCGTGTGACAGTCAACGTTTCGCGATGTGCTCGCTGCCCTTGATCGCAGGCACAAGCGATCGCAATAGCGAAAAACGGAATAAGTGGGACAAGGTATCGGTCGTAAAAGCTAGTGATCACTAGCGGGCCGAGGTAGACGATGCCGGTAAGCAGAAAAAACAAGCCAACGACGCGATTCGCGCCTAGATTATTGAGCCACCAATCACGTACAAACCTGGCGGTTGCCCAGGTCACCAAGGCAATTAGTAGGGTAGCTCCTATGGCGCTCATTGCAGTGACGACGAACCAAAAACCCCATCCCAGCCACGGCACATTGTCGAGAGAAAGGATGTAGGTGTCGCGCAGAGTCAGCGGGCCAATTCCGGAACCGATTAGCACGTTGTGTGACAGCGGCATGAAGAGGCTTCTGTTGCGACTGACGAGCACACCGCTGCGCAGTGCTAGCAATCCGGCAGCGAGGCACAGTAGGATAATCCCTTGTTTCTTGTGCGACTGCAGGATTTTTGCCACCAAGAAAATCAGCACAGGCAATAGAAAGAGTCCCAAATAAAGCGCGCCAAGGTGCAGGTTTTTGGGCACCATGGATTGAGAGTGCAGGAGAGCACTCGGTTCGGTGATGACGTTAGCCAGATATTCGGTTCTCGCCTGATAGACGGCCGGTAGCCGATGGCTGGCTTGAAGCGTTCGCTGAAACAACAGCAAAGCGCCACCCGCTACGATCGGAGGAGTGGATGCCCGCAGAAGGCACCGTATCGTCAGCGGGCGGCGGACAAGGACCGCTGTGATCGTGAATGCGATGGTGCTGGCGAGGCCAAGCTGCCGCGACAACGTTGCCGCAGTTGCGAAAGCCGTCGCGATCAATAAGTCAACGTATGAATCGCTTTTGAGCGCTCGCGCGAAAAAGATCCCAGCGAGAATCATGAGGGCGCTAAAGGGAACGTCCGTCATGAACGTGTTCGATAAGGCATAGTACAGAGGATTGAACGCCAGCGTCAGAGCGATTAACACTGCGAGCCAGCGCGGCTGGTCTGTCTGGCGGACAAGGGCATACGTTCCGAGGATTCCGACCCATGACAGTGTCAGTGTCGAGCTGCGCAGAACCGTGAACGAAAATCCGAACGGAGAACAAAACAAATAGCCCCAAATAGCGTTGGTAAGAAACGGCATTGGGAACCACCCGGCAGGACGAAACTCGCCGCTATCGAGCCAATGCTTAACCGTGCGCCCGAATGACCAGTCATCATTGAGCGGGAAATCACCGATAGGATTAACGATCAGCAGGCTTGCAAACCAGACCGCGCTCAAGCACAGCATATCGATGGCTGAAGTTCTTAGGCGCGTATTTAGAGGGCCGCGTGACGCTTGCATGGTTCAATACGATCGAGATAGTAGACATTCATTCGCACAAAAAATAGATAGAATCGAGCGGCCGCGAACCCGCCCGCACCGGCATCGCCCCGAGGGGTGTTTAACTCTTTTATAAAGACCGTGCCCAGCCGGGTGGAACTAGCAGAAAAACTCCTCGACTATCGCCTAGGCTACGAGGCTCTGTTCGTCCAGTAGCAGCATAGTCATGGCTGAAGCACGAATGCACCGACTGCGGCAGCACCTAACATGACGTAGGCCGGGGCGATTTTGGTGCACAATAGCACGGCCACGGTCGCGGTGGCGATCAAAACTGTGGGAACGTTCAGTAAAACGCTACGACCGAGCACGTACACTGCGCCGGCGTTAAGTCCGATGGCCAGAGGTAGTAAGGCGATGCGAAAGGCTTTTAGCCATGGGGACGAACTGAGCCGTGACCAAGTAAATGTCACGGCCCAGGTCATTTTCGTTCACGCCAGGCGTGCACAGCGGTGCTGCCGGAGTCGACAACGCTTCATGATTTCTCGAGAGATCGGATGAGCAGTGGTGGAATGGAGCTAATCACACTGACATCTTGCTGGCACAACAAAAAAAGGCGCCTGGTTGCCCAGGCGCCTTTTGGTCTCAATCCGAAACCTGCGGATTAATAATCGTCGTGATCGTGCGGCATGGCCGGAGCGTCTTTCTTCTTCTCCGGTTTGTCGGCGATCATCGCTTCGGTGGTGATCATCATGCCGGCCACGGATGCAGCGTTCTGCAGCGCGGTACGGACGACTTTGGTCGGGTCGACGATGCCGGCCTTGACCAGGTCTTCGTACTCTTCGGTCGCGGCGTTGAAGCCGAAGGCGTTCTTGCCGTTCTTCACTTTGTCGAGAACAACCGAGCCTTCGAGACCAGCGTTGGTGGAGATCCAGCGCAGCGGTTCTTCGATGGCCTTTTGGATGATGCGCACGCCGACTTTCTCGTCTTCCGAGACGCGCAGGTTGCCCAAGTTAGTGCCGGCGCGCACGAGGGCCACACCACCACCAGGCACGATGCCTTCTTCAACCGCGGCGCGGGTCGCGTGCAGCGCGTCTTCGACGCGGGCTTTCTTCTCTTTCATTTCGACTTCGGTGGCCGCGCCGACTTTGACGACGGCGACGCCGCCCGCCAATTTGGCCAAGCGCTCTTGCAACTTCTCGCGGTCGTAGTCAGAGGTGGTCTCTTCGATTTGGGCACGGATCTGGGTGATGCGGCCTTCGATGGCGGATTTCTTGCCGGCGCCCTCGACCACCGTCGTGTTGTCCTTGTCGACGATGATGCGTTTGGCGCGGCCCAGATCTTTCAAGGTCACATTCTCAAGTTTGATACCCAACTCTTCAGCGATCATTTTGCCATCGGTGAGAATCGCGATGTCTTCCAACATCGCCTTACGGCGATCGCCAAAGCCCGGGGCTTTGACCGCGGCGACTTTCAGCGTGCCGCGAATCTTGTTGACGACGAGAGTCGCCAGCGCTTCGCCTTCGACCTCTTCGGCGATGATCAACAGCGGCTTGCCGGTCTTGGCAACGTTTTCGAGCACCGGGAGCAGGTCCTTCATGCTCGAAATCTTCTTCTCGTTGATCAACAGGTAGCAGTCCTCGTAGACGCACTCCATACGCTCGGGATCGGTGACCATGTACGGCGAGAGATAACCGCGGTCAAAGCGCATGCCTTCGACTAGGTCCAATGTCGTGTCGAGGCCTTTGGCTTCTTCGACGGTGATAACGCCCTCTTTGCCGACCTTGTCCATGGCTTCGGAAAGGATGTCACCGATGGTTTTATCGTTGTTTGCGGAGATGGTGCCGACCTGGGCGATTTCGTCTTTGTCGCGGGTCGGTTTAGAGATGGATTTGAGCTCATCGACAACCTTGGCCACGGCTTTGTCGATGCCCCGTTTGATGCTCATGGGGTCATGACCGGCGGCCACGAGCTTCAAGCCTTCGCTGAAAATCGCTCGGGCCAGAACCGTTGCGGTGGTGGTGCCATCGCCGGCGACGTCAGAGGTCTTGCTGGCAACCTCTTTGACCATCTGTGCGCCCATGTTCTCGAACTTGTCTTCGAGCTGGATCTCTTTGGCGACCGACACGCCGTCCTTGGTGACCGTCGGTGTGCCCCACGATTTTTCCAAAACCACGTTGCGGCCTTTGGGACCTAAGGTCACGGTCACCGCATCGGCCAGTAAATTAACCCCGCGCAGCACTCTGCTCCGGGCCTCTTCGCTAAAGCGTATTTCTTTTGCAGCCATGTTCTCAAACCTCCTTATTCAATCACGCCGAGGATGTCATCTTCGCGCATAATCAGATGTTCCTCGCCATCGAGTTTGATTTCCGTGCCCGAATATTTGCCGAACAGAATCTTATCGCCGGCCTTCACATTGAGCGGGATGACCTTGCCGTCATCGTAGCGGCCCGGACCAACGGCCACAACCTTGCCTTCTTGCGGTTTTTCTTTCGCCGTATCGGGGATGATGATACCACCCTTGGTTTTCTCCTCCTCGTCAATACGTTTCACTATCACCCTATCGTGTAGGGGACGAATCTTTGTCGCCATGACATCCTCCTGAAATAAAACGTAGATTTACTGGCCCCGAATGGAGCCGAGATGCACAGGAATTTAATCCCGCATCGGCAATCGTCAAGGGGTGGCGGAAGGAAAAAACGAAGTTTTTTTACTTGGCGCCGGTCTTTGCGTTGGCTTCCGGCTTATAAGGTGGCTCGGCGAGGGTACGGATGTAAGCAACAATATCTTTTATTTGCTTTTCGTTAAGGGCACTTCCCCATGAGGGCATGAAACTGGACTTTTTAACCGCCGAGCCGCCCTTGGAGATGATGTCCAGCAAAAATTGTTCAGACATGACGTTCATCACCGCCCCATTAGTATGGTCCGCTGGTTTGGCCGGCAGGGACTGGGCGGCCGGTCCGTTGCCCTTGCCTTTGTCGCCGTGGCAGGTCGAGCAATAGCTATCATAAAGCTTTTTGCCCTCACCGCTGTTCTGCGCCCAAGCCGGAGCAGCCATCAGAACCAACCCGGCGATCAACAGGAGATATTTTGAGTTCACAATCGTCCCTTCCGATCTCTAAGGCCTTCACCCATAGCAGAAATTTCGCGCAAACCAAAAGGCCCAGAAAGATCCATGCCGAAAGACTACCCATTAGACGGAAACAGTGATAAAAACTTCGGCAATTCCCATCCAAAGTTCTAGGAGCGGCCATGATCAAGATCTGGGGCAGGACCGATTCATCAAACGTGCAAAAAGTCATGTGGTGCATCGGCGAGCTGGGTGTGGACTGCGAGCGCGTCGACTGGGGCGGCAAGTTTGGCGGCAACCAAGACCCGCAATACGCCGCCATGAACCCCAACGGCCTCGTGCCTACAATCAAAGACGGCGACTTCGTCCTGTGGGAGTCCAACAGCATCATGCGCTATCTCAATGCCAAGTACGGCAACGGCCGGCTACTGCCGGCGACCCCGGAGGGTATGGCCAGCGCCAACCGCTGGATGGACTGGCAGCTGTCATTTTTTAACGGCCAGATCGTGCCGCTATTTTTTGCGACGATTCGCACGCCGCCAGAAAAGCGCGACCCGCAGGCGATCAAGGCAGCTTTGGATAAAACAGTCAGCGCCTGGCAAATGGTCGAAGATCAGCTAGGCAAGAGCCGTTTTCTTGGCGGGGAACAATTTTCGCTGGGCGACATTCCACTCGGCGTCTGGGCCCATCGATGGTTTAACCTCCCTATCGACAGACCCCGACAGCCAAATATCGAGCGCTGGTACGGCGAGCTAAAACAGCGCAAACCCTATCAGACACACATCATGATCCCGGTGACCTAGCACCGCTAGACCCCGGGATTATTCATGCTCTTGCGAAACCAACAACACTGTGTCGATCGTGGTGGAACCCTGGAGGAGCGAAGGCATCAGCGCAAAACTTTCGTTTTGTTTGCCGCTGCTTGAAGATATCTTCGACCCTTGCATCGCCAGTTGCAAAAAAGCGGGCGACCGGCGGTCGCCCCTCCATCGCGGCGTCAACGCGATGCCCTGTTGCCTTCGCTCCGGAAGGGTTTCACCGCGATCGACTTCATACCGTGAATAATTCTGGCTAGAGCCCGATGCCGTGCATAAGCCCGGCGAGCTGGGTCTTCGCAACGTTGTGGTCCCAGATCTTTTGCACGACCGAATCTTTGCGCCGGCCCTTCATGGTGCGCTGGGTCTCGTCGTCGTTGTAAACCATCACCGGGCCGAGCAGTGAGGCTTGGTAGAATCGCCCGGCGGCTTCTTCCAAATCGACACACGCGGCAAACACCCACTCGATCGCCTGACCGACCACCATCGAGCCATGGCCGCGCAGCATAACAGCGTCGGCGTTGCCAAGTGCTTTCGCAACTGCGTCGCCTTGTTCGATCGTGTGAATCAGCGCCGGGTCCATATATTTCGGCAGCGGGCCAGGGCCAAAAAATGCGCCGGGATTCGACGACGCCGGGTAAAACGGCTTATCGACCATGCTCAGAGTCGCGACCATGTGATTGTGCAGGTGCGCCACGCTTTGAATATCTTTGCGCGCTTTGTAGGCGCGCGCATGCATGTAGACTTCCGACGGCGCTTTGTATTTGCCTTCGAGCACTTTGCCATCGAAGTCGGTGACGACCATGTCGTCTGGCAAAACCATCGCCCGGCTCACTGGGTGAGGCAGAATCAGCAGATGATCGGTGCCAGGAATTCGCACGCTGATATGGCCGCTGTAATCCACCAGGCCGGAGTTGAACAGCATGCGCGACGACATCGCCAATTTGGTTTTCAATTCACTCAATTCTGACACGGTTGACGCTCCTCTCTGGTCGAGCAAATGTTTGTGCTATATCTTTCCTGGCCCGAGAGTTCAATCGCCGCAAAGGATGAAAGCATGACGACACCCAGCGCTGCTGGTATTACCTGGGATCTGAACGATTTGTTCGCCTCCTATGACGACCCACGAGTCGAGTCGACCCTGAAGGATTGTTTGCAGCGCGCCGAAAGCTTCGCCGCTGCCTATCGTCCCGTAATGACCCAGCCCGAGGCTCTGTCCGCCGCCAAACTCGCGCAAGCGCTGCGCGATCTGGAAGAGCTCTATGACGCGCTCGACCGCGTCGGCAGCTACGCCGGCCTGCTTTACGCCGCCGACACTACCAAACCCGAACATCAAGACTTCGAACAAAAAGTCGAGCAGCGCTCGACCGAGATCAGAAATCTCTTGCTCTTCTTCGAGCTCGAATGGTTGAAAATCGACGATGCGCTTGCCCAGCGCTTGATCGACGATGCGGCGCTGGCGCCCTATCGCCACTATCTCACCAGCCTGCGCCGCTACCGCCCGCACACGTTGTCGGAGGCCGAAGAAAAGATCGTCAATGAAAAAGACAACTCCGGACGCAACGCCTTCGGCCGGCTCTTTTCCGAGGTCACTTCGGCGCTGACTTTTGCCCTCGAGCGCGATGGCAAAAAAGAAGAGCTGAATCTCAGTCAGATGCTTTCCTTGCTCCACGATCCCGATCGCGCCCTGCGCCAGCGCGCCATGGAAACGGTCTATGAAGAATTATCCAAGAACGGCCAGGTACTGACTTTCGTCTACGACACCTTGATCCAAGATCACTTAACCATGGATCGGCTGCGCCACTACGCCGACCCCATGCAGCCGCGCCATTTGTCCAACGAGATCGACGGCCAAGCAGTCAAGACCATGATGGCGGTGACGGAGTCGAGCTACGGCGTCGCGCAGGATTATTTTCGCCTCAAAGCCAAGCTGCTGAATTTGCCGAAGCTCGCGCTCTACGATCAGTACGCGCCGGTGGGCAAAGAAGTGCGGCCGTTTCCCTATGACAAAGCACAGGAAACTATTTTAGCGGCGCTCGAAGCCTTCGACCCGAGCTTTCGCCGGCTCGCCTCCGAGTTTTTCGCTAAGAATTGGATCGACGCCGAAATTCGCAAGGGCAAGCGCGGCGGCGCCTTTTGCGCCTCGCCATCGCCCAAACTGCATCCTTATATACTGTGCAACTACGACGATAATCTGCGCGACGTAATGACGGTGGCGCACGAGCTCGGCCACGGACTGCACGGCTGCTTGAGCCGCAAGCAAAACTATTTTAACTACGGCACGCCGCTGACGACCGCAGAGACCGCGTCAGTCTTCGCCGAGATGTTGGTCTTCGATCACCTGCTCGCCCAACAAACCGACCCGCAGGTGCGCATCGCTTTGTTAACCGGCAAGCTCGAAGATATTTTCGCCACGGTTTTTCGCCAAAACGTCCTGACGCGCTTTGAAGAACTGGTCTTCGCCGCCAGAACCACCAGCCGCCTAACACCCGACGCCGTCGGCAAGCATTGGCTCGAGGCCAATGGCAAATATTACGGCGACGCCGTCGACATGCCCGACGGCTACCGCTGGGGCTGGAGTTATATCCCGCACTTCATCCACTCGCGCTTCTACTGCTACAGCTACGTCTTCGGTCAGCTTCTAGTCCTGGCCCTCTATCGTATGTTCAAAGACGAAGGCAAGAGTTTCGTGCCGAAATATATTGCTCTGCTCGAAGCCGGCGGCTCGGCGACGCCGGACGAGTTACTCAGGCCACTCGGCGTCGACATTCACAAAGAAGCATTCTGGCAAAAGGGCTTTGCGGAAATCAGCGGGCTGGTACAGCAGCTGCAAAAACTAATTTAGCGCGGAGCCGGCTCCGATTGAGTTTCCTCGCCCTCTGCGACTCCCGCAACTGTCATTTTGAGCCGAAGGCGAAGAGTCTGCTTAACTGCGCGAGAAACGGATCCTTCGCTGGCGCTCAGGATGACTAACCGTAGAGTTCCAGCAGACGACGCAATCGCTCCGAAGAGGGGTAAAGAGCCTGTCCCCTCATTCGGGAGTGAAGTCTCACTTAACGTACTCCCATTTCTCCCACTTCTTTTCGAGCTCCCGTTCCTGTTTTTGCAGCTTGGCACGTTCTGCGCGAGGCAGCGAAAGCGGCGAAGTATATCGAAAAGGATCTGCGCCGCCGAAACGAATATCAAAACCGAAAACACAAACGTCAGTAACTTCATGTCAGAGCGTGAAATTTGAGTACCGCCATTTCACGCATAGCTCGAATAGATCCCGTTAAACTTGCCAAGCTTGATGCGCACCATGTACTGCGCGCTTTCACGCACCAGACGCTCTTCTTGTGGCGTCTTCACCATGCGCGCGATCAACTCGGCCGAGCGCGCGGTGTGTTCCTGGTCGGCAACCATGTGCACCGAGAAGAAAGTTAGATCGCGATCGCTCAGGCCGTAATGCTTGCGGCCGGCGTTCAAGAATTCTTCCGAGTATCGACAAACCATGCTCTCACTGGTGAGAGCCGAAGCGCGGCTCTGCGGCGCGTAGCCCATGAGCGTATTGTAAACGGTGCGTGCCGAGTGGATTTGACACTCGAAAATCTGCGTCGCTTCGGTGAAGTCCTCTTCTTTCAAACCCAGCGCAAGCCCGAAACGTTTCGCGAGGTCGGGATGGCTCTGCTCCTCGGTAAACTGCTCGGTGAAGTAGTCGAACATGGTCGGCTCGTGGGCGTTTTTTACCATGCCCAAGGCAAAGGATTTTAGGATCGCCTTGTTGTGCAGATAATGCTGAATCGCCCAGCCTTGCAGTCTCTTGACCGACAACTTGCCCTGGCGCAGCTCGGTGAAATATTGCGTGTCCATTAACGATTGAATGCCGGGCTGGATAATCTCTTTGCGCACAGAATCGACGAGTGCTTGTCCGTCTACCATAGAACCTCCGGTTTGGTGTCTAACGTTTAGTGTCTGGGGTCTTGCGTTGCTGCGCACGCAGCTCCGGGTCTCAACACTAGACGCTAAACGCTAAACGCAAATCCTATTTTCCTGCCAACACTTGATCGATCAACGTGTAATCGGTCACCGCAGCGACGTTCACTGGCGCGGAAATCTGTTTCTGGCTATAGGCCAGATCAAAATACTCCTGCATGTCTTTAACCACGATCTTTCCGTCCGGTGTCAACGTAGCGAGCCATTGCTCGTAGACCGTCTCGGCGGTTTTTTGATCGACTTTCCACTTATCGCGAATGTAACCGACCACCCAGCTTTTTTCCTTACGACAAAAGTTGGACGCATCGAGCATGGCGCGAATAACACTTTTGATGCGACTCGCGTCGCTTTTCAATTTCGCTTCATTCACCACCAGCCCGCTGGTGGGAAATTGCATCGGCAGCTCGTCCGCCGCGCCGATCTGGCGAAAGCCTTTTTGCGTCATGATCACGTTGTGCGGCCCGGACAATACTGCGGCCGCCACCGCGCCTTGGCCCAGGCTAGTCACGGTGTTCGACACCGAGCCGGTCTGGGTGAACAGCGCTTTCTCGGGATCGGCGCCTTTGTTTTTCATCATCAAGCGCACGACCAAATGCTGCAAGCTGCCGATGCGATCGACACCGACGCGTTTGCCCGCAAGATCGCTAAAGTTCTGCACGCCGCGCTCAGCGACGAGATAAAATGGCGGCTTGCGCAGCGCGATCATGATCCCCTTCAGCGGCGCGCCCTGTCCGGTGGCGACGATGCCGGTTGTGTAGCCGGTCAGATAGTCGATCTCACCTGCCGCGAGCGCCGCCACGGGCAACGGTCCCGCCATCTGAATCAATTGCGGTTCGAGCCCGTGCTTCTTGAAAAGCCCGGCGTCACGGGCGACGAAGAGATTGAGAAAGGAAACGCTGAATGCTGAGTATGCCAGGCGAACTCGACCGAGATCTTGCGCCGATGCCAAAGTCGCAGCGAATGTGAGGATACATGTAAATAATGTGGTGAAAAACGTCGACCTGGGTAAACACATACCGGCGCAGAATATAGGACGCGCTGCGCGCTCAGTCAAATTGAGGAAGCCAGAGGGCGGGTCCGAGACCCGCCCTACATGTCAAACCAATGCTGAAGAAAACCGACTGCCCCGAGTAGCGACGCAGTCGCGTATTGAGGGGTATCGAGGGGTCGCTAGACTGACGCTAGCAGGCCGCGCTGGACTAAGTCCTGCGCCATCTTCACCTTATAGATGTTGTCCTTGAGCGGCTTTGCCCCCTCCAGCGCAATCTCGCCGGCTTGTTTGGCCACCGCATCATCCAATTTCTTGCCGCGCAGAAACTCTTCGGCTTTCGCCGCGCGCCACGGAATCGGCGCGACGCCGCCCATCACCACGCGTGCGTCGCGCACCACACCGCTGCTGCTCTCGACGATCGTGTCCACGGCGACGATGGCGTGGTCCCACGCTAAACGCTCGCGCACCTTGTGGTGGAAGCCTTTGCTGCTCGGTTTTGGTGCCGGCACGAAAATCTCAGTGACGATCTCGCCCGGGTTCAGAATATTTTCTTTTTTGAAATCCACCGAAGGCAGGACGAAAAACTTTTCGATGGGCACCGTCTTCTCACCCGCTGGTCCGGCGATTTTGATCTGTGCGCCGAGCGCCACCAACGCCGGCGCGGTGTCCGACGGGTGCACGATGTAGCTCGGCCCGGCGCCGAGGATGGCATGAAAGCGACCATCGCCGGTGATCGTGTAGCACATCTGGCCGCCCTTGCGCAGACAGTTAAAGCTCGACGAACGGAAGTACCAGCAAAACGGCCGCTGGCAGAGGTTACCGGCGATCGTTCCGGCGTTGCGGATTTGCGGCGAAGCCGCGTCGCCGGCCGCATCGGAAAGGATCAGCAATTTTTCGCGAATCGCTGGATGGTCTTCAATATCAGCGAGCTTCGCCAGCGCGCCGATACGAAAACCGCCGCGCTCCTCTCTAATCGTATCGAGGCCCGGGATGGTTTTGAGATTGACGACGTAGTCCGGCGTCAGCACGTTATCCTTCATCAGCTGCAGCGCTTCGCTGCCGCCGCCCACCACCAGCGCGCTCTTTTTTTCGTGGTTAAACTTCTGCAGCAGCGTCACCGCTTGCTGCACGCTTTTGGCATCGATGTTTTGAAATGATTTCACCGCGCTTCCTCCGTTAGCCTTGGCGCGCCTGTAGGATCTTGTCCGGTGTGATCGGCAGCTCTTTGATCCGTTTGCCGGTGGCGTTGAAGATCGCATTGGCGATCGTCGCCACCGCCGCCGTGATCGGCGGCTCGCCGACCACCTTGCCGCCAAACGGGCCGTAGGGATCGACGTGTTCGATGAAAAACACCTCGATGTCCGGCACTTCCAAGTGCGTCGGCACCTTGGCGTCGCGGTAGTTGGGGTTGATCGGCGTGGCCGTGAGCTTATCGATGATCAGCTCTTCGCTGAACGCCATGCCGATGCCCTGGACAACGCCGCCTTTGATCTGGCTCTCCGCCGGCATGCGATTGATGATCGTGCCCGAGTCATGCACGGCGACGTAGCGCGTGATCTTTACATGGCCGGTGATGCTGTCCACTTCCACTTCGGCGAAGTGGGCGGCGAAGCTCTTGCCCTCGACGTCTTTGAAGGACGGGTTGGTCGTCGCCCGGCCGATGATCTCGCCGGCCCGCGCCACGGCGCGACCGAGCGCCAGGCGCTGCGTCGGCTCGGCCTTGACGAAAACCTGGCCATCGCGCAGATCCAACTCTTCGGCTTTGACTTTCAACTGCGGCGCCGCGACGGCAAAAATTTGCCGGCGGCAGTCTTCTGCAGCCGCAATCACCGCCGGTCCGGTAAACGGCGTGGTGCGGCTGCCCGACTCGCCGACGGAATACGGCGTCACATCGGTGTCGCCGTTGGTGAGTTGGATTTGATTGAGCGGAATGCCGAGCGCCTCGGCGGCGATGATCGCCATGGTGCTCTTGGCGCCGGTGCCGATGTCGGTGACGCCGACCAGCACATGAGCCGTGCCATCCGGATTGACGCGGATGGTCGCAGCGCCCAGACCTGGGCGGAATGGATAGCCACCCAGCGCCATGCCGATGCCATGTTTTTTCTGGCCGCCGAGCGCGCCCGGCTTATGCCACTTCTCCGCCCAGGCGATTTCCTTGGCACCCTCCTGAATGCATTGTTCGAGATAGTTCGACGTGAACGGCGTCTTGGCTTTGTATTTCTGGATCCGGTTGCGCATGAACATGTCGACCGGATTGATGCCCATCTCGTGGGCGATGTGATCGAGAAACGACGCATAGCCAAACACCGATTGCGGATAGGCGGGCGCGCGGTAGTTGGCAGCGACCACCGTGTTGGTGTGCACCGGCAAAATGGTCTTTTTAAAGTTCGGCACCTGGTAGAAATCAGTGCCGCTCAAGTTGCCGCTCTGCTTGCGATAGGCGCCCATGTTGGTCACCGCATCGAGCTGCACGGCAGTAACTGTGCCATCTTTCTTGACGCCGATCTTGTATTTCTGCTCCGACGACCAGCGGCCGTGCATGCCGATATAGTCATCCTCGCGGGTGAATTCCATTTTCACCGGCTGGTTGGTCGCCTTGGCCAGTACCGCGGCCATGTAATCGTAGTCTTGCGCCTGGTTCTTGTTGCCGAAGCCGCCGCCCATGTATTTGCAGACCACACGCACTTTGCTGAGCGGCAGGTTGAAATCTTTGGCGATATCGGTGCGCGCATTGGAGCTGCATCGGCACTCGATGGCTGGGTGCTGAAGTGTGCTGCCAGTAACTTCTGCAAATCTTCCAATAACTGACCTTCATCTGCGTGCACCGGCAGATGTTGCCGCAGCAGCTGCGTCGCTTCAGCTTTGAGACTTGGTTCGGCTTGAGTTATCTGCAAAACAATCTGCGGCTGCAGCTGCTCAACGCGCAGCTTGAGCGATTGTCCAGCATTGAGGCCGCCGGGACTGTCTGCCTCGATCAGGTTATTGCCAATCTGCAGCAGCAACTTTCCGTTGGCCAGCTCGTCGGTCACCGTCGCTTCGAGTTCCAGCCCCAACTCTAACGCGGGAAAGAGGTCGCCGCCCCACTGCAGAGACACAGATGTCTGCGGCAACCGCCGGTTGGTAACCGGTGCGGTTTCCTTGGTCGCCACTGCCTGCAGGGAGGCGGTTTGGGCAGATCTATCCTCACACTTATTCTATCGACTAGCGGTGAGAGAACTTAAGGGGGCTTGCGCGGAGGAATCATGATCAATTTAGGTCAATCTAGACCGTTTGGGATTCTTCACCGCTTTGTAACCCCATGACGATTGCCTTGTTGCCGTCCAGAGTGATCTCCAGATCGCACGGGCCATCGAAAAAAATCATCGTGCGCGGGTGCTCGTAGACCGTCGTCTTGTGCGGAATCTCTTCTATATAGATGTCGAACATTTTGCCGGCGGGCAGATCGACAGTCTTGGTGTGCATCAAGTCGCCTTCGAAGAAGGCCTCGATCCACGTGCGATTCTCGGTCACGCCGAGAATGATGCCGGCGGCGTTCTTGATGGTGGCAGCGAAGTTTGGATTGTCGGCTGATTCTGCCACGACTGAATATATTATACTTAGAACCCGGTCGAACAAACTGATCTTGTTCCCCCCTTTGAAAAAGGAGAGCAGGGGGGATTTTTTCTCGCGCACAAAACACAAATCCCCTTCAGTCCCCCTTTTTCAAAGGGGGAAAGGCAAAAGTCATCTGTGCGCGATTTTGGTTTCATCTGACTAGATTTTTACACGGCCAGCAACGTTGCCGCGTCGCGAATGGTTTTTCCCGATGAGGTGCGCGGCAGCGATTCCCGTATGACGATCTTGTCGGGCACTTTGAAGTTGGCCAGGTTGGCGCGCAGAAACGTCAGCAACTCTTTCTCGACGATGTTGGCGCCGGGGCGCGGCACGATTGCTGCGCCGAGCACTTGACCGCGCTTGGCATCGGGAATAGCAAACACGATCGTTTCCTGCACTCCCGGGAAAGTATAGATCATGTTTTCCACTTCAGCGGGATAGACGTTCAGGCCGCCGGTAATCATCATGTCGTCGCGCCGACCGAGGTGATAGTAGTAGCCATCGGCTTCGAGCTTGCCGACGTCGCCGGTGTAGAGCCAGTCACCACGGATGCGTTGCGCCGTTGCATCGGGGCGGCGGAAGTAGCCTTTCATGACATGGGGGCCGCGCGTGATGATTTCACCCGGCTCGCCAATCGGCACTTCTTTGTCGTTCTCGTCGACGATCTTCACTTCGACACCGGGCACGGCTTTGCCGATGCTGCCCATTTTGGCTTGGGCTTTGTCCGGCTCCACCAGCGTGATCATCGGCGAAGTCTCCGTCAGGCCGTAGCCTTGAATGACTTTGATGTGCGGCTGTGCGGCTTGAAACGCCTGCAGGAGCGGCATGGGAATACTCGTGCCCATCATCGCGGCGATTTTCATGCTGCTGGTGTCATAGCTCGCGAGATTCTTGACGCCCAGTAGCAATTGAAAAACGATCGGCACGCTCTCAAAGACATTGACGCGGTATTTTTGGATACCTTCGAGCAGCGTGATCGGATTGATCTGATCGAAGATCACCAGCGTATAACCGACGAGCGCAAGTTCGTTGCACACCACCGGACCAACGATGTGTGACATCGGCAAGATGCAACCGCGCATGGTTGAACTGTCGGTGACTTTCGTCGCACCCATCACCATCGGGTATTGCACCAGATTCCGATAGCTCAACACCACGCCCTTGGGCTCGCCGGTGGTTCCCGATGTGTAAAGAATCAAGGCATCGTCATCGGCGCCGCGCGCGGGCAGCGTCAACGAAGTTCCCAGCGCGTTATAACGTTTTTCGAAACTGCGCTCGCCATCGCCGCCGGCGATCCACACCGGGATCGGCGTCATTGACTTGAACACCTCTTCGACTTCGCCGTGCAGGGATTGATGCACAATCAACAGCTTTAAATCAGCGTCGCGCAGCACACCTTCGAGTTCTTTACCTTTCAAGCGCGCGTCGAGTATGACCGTGACGGCGCCGATCTTTTGCGTCGAGTAGTAGCCCAGCGGAATCGCCGTTGAGTTCGGCAGCAGCAACCCGACTCGGTCGCCGGCGCCAATGCCTTCTTTCTGCAGATGGCCAGCCAGCGCGTGCACCCGCTGGGTGAGAGCGCCGAAGGTCAGCTCTTCTTCTTTGGCGATGATCGCAATCTTGTTCGTCTGGCGCGCCGCGGTTTTTTCCAACACGTCGGCGGCGAAAAATCCTACTGCACCGGTATCATTTGCCATAGCGCAAAAGCCCTCCGAAATGGTTTGTACCAGCGCGATAACTGCGCCAGCTCGCCTCTTTTTAGTTTCAACTTGCCTTGCTGGGTTGCGAGGAAGGCATCGATCTTATTGTTGAACACCGCGCTCCACCACTCGGCTTTGCCACTGATGAGAAAATCGCCGTCGTCCTTAGCGGCCAATTCCACAATCTTGCCATCGACGAATTTGACGGTCCACGAAGCGCCGCTCTCTTCCAAGTGCAAAGCGAGGGACGTTGACAAAGCCGTATCGCCGCCAAACTTGCGAAAATCACCGTCACCGTTGGCGCTATCCACCAACGCTGTCATGTGACCGCGGGAGAACAGCTCGTAACTTTTAACGGGTGAAACGGCAGCAACGGGCTTTTCTTTCTGTTCCGTATGGGCATTGGCAGTTATCGACGGACCACCGTCTCTATAGAACTGGCACTGCACCGCTTCTTCGAGCAAGTCGGTAAATAAGAATGCTTCCTGAAAAGTCTTGCCGATGGCCACCGTACCGTGGCCTTTGATGATCGCCACCGGGCTGTACTTGAGCGCTTCAACGACCTTTTCCGGTTTCGTCACAGTCGGAGTATCCTGGGCAATCACTGCGACCTCACCGATTGTATACTTTTCTTCGTAGCTGAGCGGCGAAAAGCTGTCGTGACTCAGCGAGAACGCGACGACCAGCGGCGGGTGCACGTGGACAATCGCCTGGGCATCCGTGCCGGCGTAAATCGCCAGATGCATCGGCGTTTCGCTGGAAGCACGCTGGTTTTTATTCTTGGGCTTGCCGTCGGCACCGAGCCGCACGATATCCTTTGCGGTCAGAAACGGCAGCGGTGCGTGCCCGCCAGTAATCAGAAAATCCTTTCCGGCACGGCGGCTCAGGTTACCGCCCCAGCCGCTGATCAGGTGACGCTCGAAAAGCAGCTTACCCCAACGGATGAATTCGTTTGCTGTCGTCGGCATGGTTAATCTCTGAGCAGCGCCCAAGGAACCGTTTCATCTTCGATGGGCCGCAGTGAAACACCGTCGGGACAAATCCTTCTTCCCATAAACGTCGAAGCATCGGTATCGATGGGCTTCGTGGGCCGCGGCGCGGCGTCGAGCAGCTCGATCGGCACGGCATGCAAGCGCGCCAATTGCGCTGCCAGCAAGGAGCCGCAGATACCGCGCGGTCCTTTTTCGCTGAGCTCATCATGAAACAAGTAGAGTTTACGGATCTCACCACGGGCAAACAACGTGCCCATCATATTGTCAGAGATCAACGTGGCCGGCGCGCCGCGGTCGAGCAACTCGCGAGCGACAACGCGCGCACCGCAAAGTTGCGGCCGCATTTCCGGAACCAAGAGACTCTCGGCCTGCGCGGTTTCGAGCGCGCTCTTGAGCATTGGGTATTGGGAAACGGGTGGCACGCCATAGATCAAAAGGTACTTGCCGCCGCTGCGCGTGGGCGATTCAGCGCCGGCTTGAGCCGCGTATTTGCGCGCGAAACTGTCGGGCGTGTAAACATCGTCGAAGCCGATCAAGTGGGAAATCAGCGCCGCCGGCACCATATCAAACGATGGGTAGCGGACTTTGAGCCCAGCGATATTGCCGCTGACCAACGCTTCGCCATGAAAGCGAAGCAGCTCATCGGCGGGCCGCTCCTCGATGGGCACATCGCTGCCGCGCTTCAAGCCGCGCGGATCCTGCACCAGCACATTAAACGGCGCGCGGTATTCCTTGGCCAATCGAGCGATCGGATAGGTGCCGACTTTATTGATGATGTCGCCGTTTTGTGCGGTGCGGTCGGCACCGACGATGACGGCGTTGACCTCGCCTTTGGCCATGACTTGGGCGATGGCACAATCAGGGATGAGCGTTACTTTGACGCCCGCCTGCGCCAATTCCCACGCCGTGAGCCGCGCGCCCTGCAGGTAGGGCCGAGTTTCAGTGGCGATGACGGAGAAATCCTTGCCTAGCTCTTTGCAGTAGGCCGCCACGGCGACCAGTTCGCCGCTGACGTTGCAATGGGTCAACAAGCGCGCCGGGTTGGGCAGCAGAGCGGCGGCGCGCTTGGCGCGGCCGCTGCGTCCGCGCACGATCTGCTTGCCGAACTCGCGCGCCTGTTTTGCGATCGTCTCTCCGGCGGCTTTGTCGGCCGGCAGCTGATCAAGCCATTGATCGAAATAGCGGCCCAGCCCGCGAAAATCGAAGGTCGGTCGCGCATCACAGAATTGCTGCGTCATCGATGCCAATTGCCCGCGCAGCGTGGCGGCACTTCGATCCTGAGAATGCTCCGCAAGCAGCGCGCCCGCATAAAGAAACGTCAACACCTGACCGAAGGCGCGGGTCTTCATCTCGCGCACCGCCTCAAGCGCCTGCGCGACTTCGGTCACTTCGAGATATTCGAGTTTTTGCGGGACTTGGATCTCGTCGAGGATTCTAAAGCCACCGTCCTGCCACAGAACCGGTTCAAACAAAGGACTTTGGACGACACCCATAATTCAACTTGCCCTTAGAATCCGATTCCGATCTCTCTCTTCCCTCTTCCTCTGGAAGAGGCGGCTAAGTCAGATCAAAGATATTGCAGCGCTTTACGCGCGACGTCAATGGTTTTTTGTTCGGCTGCAAAAAACGCCGGATCGCGAAAACCGAACTTGCCGTACAAGCACTCATCCGACACGGCCAACACAGCGCCAGCTTTCTTGCCGCGCACCTGCGCAATGGTGAGAAAAGTGGACGTCACCATGTCGATGCTCGAAACGTTCTGCTCATTTAATTGTTGGATCAGCTCTGGCGTTTCTTGAAACAACGCATCCGTGGTGAAAATCCAACCCAGGTGGTAGCGAACGTTCAAGCTCTCCGCCGCCTGCTTCAGTGCATTGACGATACCAGCGTCGGCCACTGTCGAGAAATTTTCCGCGACATAGTAGCGCGACGTGCCGTCGCCGCGCAGCGCGCCGGTAACGATCACCAGGTCACCGATCTTGACATGGTCTTGCAGCGAGCCGCAGCTACCGACGCGAATCAGCGACTGGGCGCCGGCGCCGCAGAGAATCTCGGTTGTGATCGCGGTGTCCGGCGCATAGCGGCCGCCGTTGCCGATGCTCACCCGTTTGCCGTCGAGAGTGCCGGTGTGCATCTCGTAGTCGAGAAACGTGAAGCTTTTCTGCGAGCCCTCCATCATCTTAAGCATCATTTCGCTGCGCTCTTTGGGACCCGGCACGAGGGCGTAGGGGCCGAGGGAATCGGCTTTGAGCCCAAGCATCGTAAGCATTCGTTGCGGCGTAAAGTGCGGTTCTTTGAGCATCGTCTCACAGAGCCTGAGCGACAAATTCCAACAAATCTTGCACGGGCAGCGGGCGTGCCTTGAGATCGCCGAAAGAGCGCTGGCAAAGCGCGCTCGAGGTTAAAACGAGCTCGGCGCCCGTGGCCTGCGCTTCGCGCAGCCGATCCGTGGCGGTGAACTGAGCCAGTTCAGGGTCGGCCTCCGGCACGCCGCCACCGCCGCCGCAACACCACGACCAACGCTGATTGCGCGGCATCTCGACCAGTTCAATGCCAGGAATCGCGCGCAAAACTTTCCGCGGCGGCTCGTAGACACCGCAGCCGCGTCCAAGATGGCACGAGTCGTGATAGGTAACTTTTTTATTGATTGCCTTGTAAAATTTCAGCCGGCCGGCAGCGATCGCTTGCTCGACAAACTCCACGCCATGCAGGATTTTGAGTTGCGCTCCTCCGTCCTTGGCGTACTCGCGCCAGATGCGCTGGCAACTGCCGCAGGCAACGACGACTTTCTCAACGCCAGCGCGTTGCAAGCCTTCTAGATTATTTGCCTTGAGCCGCTCGTACTCGCCGCGAAAGCCGAGATCGAAAGCATACAAGCCGCAGCATTTTTCCTCGGCGCCGAGAATGGCGAAATTTTCGCCGGCAGCACGCATGAGTTTCGCTAACGCCACCGCACCGGCGCGGCCGCTATCGCGGTCCGCTGAGCAGCCGGCAAACAATAAAGTCGTGGCCGTACTTTCGCCCAACTTTTTTAGACTCAATCCATTCGCCCACTCACCGCGCTTGGTTTGTCCCCAAGGATTATCGTGCTTTTGCAAACCCTCAAAAATCGCGCGATGCGCCGGGTCTGGCCCTTCGCGTTCAGTAATTTCTTCGCGCATCGCAACAGTAATATCCCACGGCCCATAACCATCGCCGCGCACGCCGCACAGCTCCTGGCACATGAGACAATTGGTGCAGCCGTTGATGACTTCTTTTAGCTCCGGCGTGATCGGATCGAGTCCGTGAAAAACCCGCTGCGCCATCAACCAGCGCGACTTGGGCGTGTGGCGTTGAAACTTATAGAACTCGTAGGGCGGGCATTTCTCTTTTGGCCCCGGGACGTCTTCGTAGGGATTCGCCGGCCCATGTCCATAGCAAGAGCCGCACAAAACGCAGCCCGAGCTGCGCTCGTCCAGCCCTTTGGCATAGAGCCACTTCTTGACTCTGGCGAGTCCGACAGGTTGCTTGGGTTCGTCTTTCACGACGGAAAAACTCAGAAACAGAAATCGTTAAGGTGTAAACTATATATATCAGGCCGCCGCGCGGCAGTTCAAGGTTTTGGAGTTGGATAAACTTTGCAAAGTTCCCCAAGCCGATATGTACCGTGATCCCAAACAATTACCGAAGCGGCGCTGTAGTTGTTCTTAGGGATGAAGCCTTCGAATTCTCACACAGGGACTTCACCGCGAGGAGCGATATCATCGCTGGGGGAGAAAAGCCGATGTTAAACCAATTTGTTTCGATTAAGGCCCGCTTGGTGACCCTGACGTGACATCCGAAAATGACTATCTTACTTTCACTCCTCGCCACCGTATTTTTCAGCACTAGGTGGTAATGGCGAAAACTTTTCGCAGCTGCAATCAGGCGCAGGGGAACTCGCAGCTACCCTATTGGCCCATGGGTCAACGGTTTCGTCAACGCACGCGCCCGTTCGAAGACGACGCCTTCGCGCCAGAAATTCTCCGCGTAGTGCTCGTGCACATACCACGTCGATAGTTGAGGAATCGATGGATGGTCGTTTTACGCTATCTTGCGACGCTGGCGTTGCACGATCCTCTGCCCTGTTGGAAAGCGGGCGTGACTCCCTTAGTAGAGGTTCGTTCCGACTACATTTCGTAGGCGCTTGTTTGCTGAACACGCCGGGATTTTCATCGAGATAAAGATTGGGCTCATGGGGTCCAACTTTCAAAAACTTTGTTTTTGGGTGCGACTCTGTGGTGTAAAAATGATGTTGGAAAAAAATCGTTGCGACCACCACTATGGCCAGAGCAAAGGCAAAAGCTACCCTCGTAGCCGCGCCTCTTGGTATCCACACCAAGCTAAATCGACGACCTGAACGACTCTTTCTGGGAACAAATCGTCGCATCCCGCCTCCGACGGCTACCTTGCCCGGCGCCGAGAACCCGCCGATTCCGGTCACGTTATCCAACGGCTGGTTTTTCGTCCACGTGTGAAGCGGTAGGTCAGGAGGAAAAATGGAGTCTTCCGTCTCTGGGTCTAGTTCTAAGCTTTCTTCTACCTCTTTTGTTGGGTTCCCCAGCGGGTGCTGGAGAGTTGGCGACTCTTTCGCTTTTGTCATGAGATCTCTGACAAAATCAGCGGGTGCCTGGACATCTTCGCCCAGCCGCTCTAGGCCCTCAATGATTTCATTGTCGCTGGGTTTCATGACCAAGTTCCTCCCGCAAGAAATCAAGGGCTTTGCGCAGCGTTCTATTGACGGTCGCCATTGACGTTCGATGCATACTAGCAATAGACGCTACAGTGAGGCCATCAATGTAATGGGCCAGTAAAATTGATCTTTCCAATAAATTGAGTTTCTTGAGTGCACCGGAGAGCTGCTGCTCAAACTCCTTTCGGGAGAACTCAGGGTCGTCGAACAGGTGATGCGTATTCGTCGACTCAGGGTGAACCTCGTTGCGAATATCCTCTCTTTTCTCGTTTTCTATGCGCAGCCTTCGACTAGTGTCGCGCAAGTGATGCTTGCAGGTATTTTCGGTAATGCTGTAAAGCCACCGGCAAACAGACGAGTCACCACGAAAGGGAGCCGTTGTCAATAGGTGTGTAAAAAGATACTAGGCGGCGACCCTCATCTCTTTGCCATTGTCATACTTCGTCCCGCGCGCTACTTTTCCGACAAGCTGTGGTGCGTTCAGTTTGCGGAAGCTCTT